>JAHEXN010000015.1:0-15892 GCA_023252095.1 Actinomycetes bacterium
GGCCCCGCGCTCGTGACCGCCCAGTGCCAGGCCGGCGTGATCGGCGCGTTCCCCGCGCTGAACGCCCGTCCGGCCACGCTGCTCGACGACTGGCTGCACGAGATCGCCGAGAGCAACGCGACCTTCGCGGCGCAGAACCCGGACGCGATCGTCGCACCGTTCGCGGTCAACCAGATCGTGCACAAGTCGAACGACCGCCTCGAGGCCGACATGGACCTCGTGGTCAAGCACGAGGTGCCGATCGTCATCACCTCGCTCGGCGCACGCCCCGAGATCAACGAGGCCGTGCACTCCTACGGCGGCATCGTGCTGCACGACATCATCAACGACCGCTTCGCGCACAAGGCGATCGAGAAGGGCGCCGACGGCCTCATCGCGGTGGCCGCCGGAGCCGGTGGCCATGCCGGAACGCAGTCGCCTCTCGCGCTCCTGCAGGAGATCCGCGCCTGGTTCGACGGCCCACTCCTGCTGTCGGGCGCGATCGCGCACGGCCGCTCGATCCTCGCCGCGCTCGCCGCCGGCGCCGACTTCGCGTACGTCGGCTCGGCGTTCCTCGCGACGCACGAGGCCAACGTGGTTGACGACTACAAGCAGATGATCGTCGACTCCGGCGCGGGCGACATCGTCTACAGCAACCTCTTCACGGGCGTGCACGGCAACTACCTGCGCGGCAGCATCGAGGCCGCGGGCCTCGATCCCGCCGCCCTGCCGACGTCGGACCCGTCGGCGATGAGCTTCGGCACCGACGACTCCAAGGCCTGGCGCGACATCTGGGGCTCGGGCCAGGGCGTGGGTGCCGTCGACGACGTCCGGAGCGTGGCCGATCTCGTGGCCCGCTTCCGCGCGGAGTTCGACGCCGCCAAGGCCGACCTGCAGGCCAAGCTCAGCTGACGTACTCCTTGAGGTGCTGGCCCGTGAGGGTGCTCGCGTCGGCGACGAGGTCGGCGGGCGTGCCCTCGAACACGACCGTGCCACCGTCGTGACCGGCGCCGGGGCCGAGGTCGATGATCCAGTCGGCGTGGGCCATGACGGCCTGGTGGTGCTCGATCACGATGACCGACTTGCCGGACTCGACGATGCGGTCGAGCAGGCCGAGCAGGTTCTCGACGTCGGCCAGGTGGAGTCCGGTGGTGGGCTCGTCGAGGACGTAGGTGCCGCCGTCGTTGCCCAGGTGCGTCGCGAGCTTGAGCCGCTGGCGCTCGCCACCCGACAGCGTCGTGAGTGGTTGGCCGAGGCTGACGTAGCCGAGGCCCACGTCGTTCATGCGCTGCAGGATCTTGTGTGCCGCGGGCAGCTTCGCGTCGCCGCCTGAGAAGAAGGCCTCGGCCTCCGCGACCGGGAGCGCCAGCACCTCGGCGATGTTCTTGCCGCCGAAGGTGTACTCGAGCACGGCGGCCTGGAAGCGCTTGCCCTCGCAGTCCTGGCACGGCGTGGAGACGGTGTCCATGACGCCGAGATCGGTGTAGATCACGCCCGCGCCCTTGCAGGTGGGGCAGGCGCCCTCGGAGTTGGCGCTGAACAGGGCGGGCTTGACCCCGTTGGCCTTGGCGAACGCCTTGCGGATCGGCTCGAGCACGCTCGTGTACGTGGCGGGGTTGCTGCGGCGTGAGCCCTTGATCGCGCCCTGGTCGATCGCCACGACGCCCTCGCGCCCGACGACCGAGCCGTGGATCAGCGAGCTCTTGCCCGAGCCGGCGACCCCGGTGATGACGCACAGGACTCCGGTGGGCACGTCGACGTCGACGTCGCGCAGGTTGTGGGAGGACGCGCCCCGGACCTCGATCTGCCCGGTGGCGGTGCGGACGTCGGACTTCAGCTGGGCGCGGTAGCCCAGGTGGCGGCCCGTCAGGGTGTCGGCGGACCGCAGCTCGTCGAGCGTGCCCTCGAACACGATCTCGCCGCCCGCCGTGCCGGCCTTCGGGCCCATGTCGACGACCCGGTCGGCGATCGCGATGGTCTCGGGCTTGTGCTCGACGACCAGGACCGTGTTGCCCTTGTCGCGCAGCTGCAGGAGCAGGGCGTTCATGCGGTCGATGTCGTGCGGGTGCAGGCCCACGGTGGGCTCGTCGAACACGTACGTGACGTCGGTCAGCGACGACCCGAGGTGGCGGATCATCTTGGTGCGCTGGGCCTCGCCGCCCGACAGCGAGCCGGAGGACCGGTCAAGGCTGAGGTACCCGAGACCGATGTCGACGAACGAGTCGAGCGTGCCCTGCAGCCCGGCGATCAGCGGCGCGACCGAGGGGTCGGAGACACCCCGCACCCACGCGGCGAGATCGCTGATCTGCATCGCGCAGGCCTCGGCGATGTTGATGCCGGCGACCTTCGACGAGCGCGCCTGCTCGTTCAGCCGCGTGCCGCCGCAGTCGGGGCACGCCGTGAAGATCACGGCCCGTTCGACGAACGCCCGGATGTGTGGCTGCATCGCCTCGGGATCCTTGCTGAGCATCGACTTCTGCATCTGGGGGATGAGCCCCAGGTAGGTCAGGTTGATGCCCTCGATCTTGATCTTGGTGGCCTCCTTGTGCAGGAGGTCGTCCATCTCGGCCTGGGTGTACTTCCCGAGCTTCTTGTCGGGGTCGAACCAGCCGACGCCGCGGAAGATGCGGCCGTACCAGCCGTCCATCGTGTAGCCGGGGATCAGGATCGCGCTCTCGTTGAGGCTCTTGTCGGCGTCGAACAGGGCCGTGAGGTCGACGTCGCTGACGCGCCCCATGCCCTCGCACGTGGGGCACTGCCCGCCCTGGATGCTGAACTCACGACGCTCCTTGACGGTCTCGCCGCCCTTCTCGAACTTCACGGCGCCCGCGCCGCTGATCGAGGCGACGTTGAAGGAGTACGCCTGCGGCCCGCCGACGTGCGGCTCGCCGAGGCGGCTGAACAGGATGCGCAGGAGCGCGTTGACGTCGGTGACCGTGCCGACCGTGGACCGCGAGTTGGCGCCCATGCGTTCCTGGTCGACGAGGATCGCGGTCGTCAGGCCGTCGAGCAGGTCGACGTCGGGCCGCGCCATGGTGGGCATGAACCCCTGCAGGAACGCGCTGTAGGTCTCGTTGATCAGCCGCTGGGACTCGGCGGCGATCGTGCCGAACACCAGCGAGCTCTTGCCCGAGCCCGAGACCCCCGTGAAGACCGTGAGGCGCCGCTTCGGGATCTCGACGCTGACGTCCTTGAGGTTGTTGACGCGTGCGCCCTGCACGCGGATGAGGTCGTGGGTGTCGGCGGGGTGGTCGGTGCTGGCAGCCATGGCGCACATCCTGCCGCAGGGCACCGACGTCGCGGGCCGATTCCCTTCTCGGATGCTGCTCGATGCGGGCGGCCGTCTCAGTACGCTGGCGCCGTGACTCCCGCCGAGCTGGACGAGCTCGCGCACCTGCGCCGAGCCCGCGACCACATGGACCGGGAGTTCGCGCGCCCGATCGGCGTCGCCGACGTCGCGCGGGTCGCCCTGATGTCGCCGGCACACTTCACCCGCAGGTTCCGCGCCGCGTACGGCGAGACCCCGCACGGGCACCTCATGATGCGCCGCATCGAGCGCGCGAAGCTGTTGCTGCGCCGCCGCGAGCTCTCCGTCACCGAGGTGTGCCTCGCGGTGGGCTGCACCTCGCTCGGGTCCTTCAGCGCCCGCTTCACGCAAGTCGTGGGGGAGAGCCCGACGGCCTACCGAGCTCGCGACCACGGCGATCTCGACGCCCTGCCGAGGTGTGTCGCGAAGTACGGCACGCGGCCCGCGTACCGAGCAGGATCGGAGAAGCCAGGGGCGCCCGTCGGCTCCTAGTGTGGCTCGCATGAGCCTCTCGATCTCCAAGTGCTTCGTCCAGGTCACCGACGTCGATGCCGCGGTGGCGTTCTACACCGGCGCCCTCGGCCTCGAGGTGCAGCTCGACGTGCCCAACGGCGAGTTCCGCTGGGTCACCGTGGTGCCGCCGGACCAGCCCGACGTCGCGATCATCCTGTCCAACTACGTGGAGGGCAGCGACGCGGACCGTTCTGCCGTCGCGGGACTCGTCGCCAAGGGTGTCTTCGGGGGCGTCCACTTCCGGTCGACCGACCTCGAGGCGACCTTCGCCCGGCTCGTCGAGCACGGTGCCGAGGTCGTCGACGAGCCGGCGGACCAGCCCTGGGGCGTCCGCGACGGGTCCGTGCGCGACCCCTCCGGCAACCTCATCCGCATCGACCAGGCCTGACGGCCGTGTGCCTACCGGAACGGGCTCGGCGAGCGCAGGTGCTCGTAGATGACCGACGTCTCGACGTCGGCGATCTCGGCCCGCGAGGTGAGGCGGTCGATCACGAACGCGTAGAGGTCGTCGTTGCTGGACACGGCGACGTGCACCATGAAGTCCGCGCGTCCTGACGTCACGAACACGCCGACCGTCTCGGGCAGCTCCCGCACCCAGTCGCGGAACGACTCGATGTTGCTGCGTGACGGCGGGCGGATGCGCACGGCGATGAGCGCCTGCACCCCGCGGTCGAGCTGACCCAGGTCGAGGTCGAGGTGGGCGCCACGCACGACGCCCGCGCGCTGCAGCGCGCGGGCCCGGTCGTGGACCGTCGTGGGGGAGACGCCCACCTCGGCGGCGATGTCGCGCAGGCTGCGCCGTGCATCCGTCGCCCAGGCGGCCAGGATGCGGCGGTCGAGGTCGTCCATGCACGCCAGAATAGGCAATATGGCGATGACTGACCGGCTTTGTTGCGTGTGGCTGGCGATATATCCAGACTTGCGGTGATTTCACTGGACAACGAGAGGTCATCAGCATGGAACCGGTCGCCGAGGCGCCCGCCGTGGGCTTCGATCCCGACGAGATCGATCCCGCTGTCTCCACCCGAGAAGCGCGGCTCAAGTGGGTCGTCCTCGTCGACGAGGCGTTGCCGCCCGGTCGCGCGGTCAACGCCGCGATCTGCATCGCCGCGTCGACGAGCGATCTCGTCCCGGGCCTGCTCGGCCCCGCGGGCATCGACGCCGACGGCGTCAGCCACCCGGGCCTGCCGTGGCTGGGCTGCACGGTCCTGGGCGCCTCGGCCGACCGTCTCGCCGCGGTGCGGGCGAGGGCGCACGCGCGGATCGACACCGCCGTGGTCGACATGCCCGTCCAGGCTCAGCACACCCGGGTGTACGCCGAGTACCTCGAGCAGGTGGGTGCGGCAGGCGCCGACGACCTGGCGTACTACGCCGTCGGGATCGTCGGTCCGCGGAACGCGGTCGACAAGCTCGTGAAGGGCCTTCACCTGCTTCCGTGACGCCACCGCCTCGTCTCTCGACGGGCGCAGTCAGCCCTGCCGTGATTGGGTGAAACGTCCAGGAAAGCGGCGAAGGGTCTCCGGAGCATGTGGGAGTTCATCTCTGAGCGCGGGGACCTCATCGCTTACAACGCGCTCCAGCACGCCAATCTGGTGCTGCAGGCCGTGGTCGTCGCGACGGTCCTGGCGGTCGGCATCGCCGTCGTCGTCGACCGCTTCCGGTTCCTCGACCCGATCGCCAACACGGTCTCCGCGATCGGCCTGACGATCCCGTCGTTCGCGCTGGTCGGGCTGCTGCTGCCGCTCACGATGATCGGTGCCCTGACCGCCTTCATCTGCGTCGTCTTCTACGCGACCCTGCCGATCCTGCGCAACGCGGTGGTCGGGTTCGCGCAGGTCGACAAGACGCTGATCGAGTCGGCGCGCGGCATGGGCATGTCCGACCTGGGCGTGCTGCTGCGCGTGCGGCTGCCCCTGGCCTGGCCCGTGATCCACGCCGGAGTGCGCACGTCGGTGCAGATGTCGATGGGCATCGCCGCGATCGCCGCCTACGTGCTCGGCCCGGGTCTCGGCGGCTACATCTTCACGGGCCTGTCGCAGGCCGGCGGCGTCAACGCCGTCAACTACGCCGTCGTGGGCACCGTGGGCATCGTGCTCGTGGCCCTCGTCGCCGACCTGCTGATGCTCCTGCTGGGGCGACTCACCATCTCGAAGGGAATCCGCGCATGACGCAGACCGACCAGGCCTCCGAGCGGGCGATCAGCGGCGCCGAGCTGCGGCTCGAGAACGTCGTCAAGCGGTACCCGGGGCAGAAGACGGCGGCGGTCGAGTCGCTGTCGCTGACGATCCCGGCGGGCGAGATCGTCGCGTTCGTGGGCCCGTCGGGCTGCGGCAAGACGACGACGCTCAAGATGATCAACCGGCTCATCGAGCCGACGTCGGGCACGATCCTGATCGACGGCAAGGACATCAGCCAGGAGAGCGCCACCAGCCTGCGGCGCAAGATCGGCTACGTCATCCAGGGCGGCAGCCTCTTCCCGCACATGAGCGTCGCCGCCAACGTCGCGGTCGTGCCCAAGATGCTGGGCTGGGACGCGAAGAAGATCTCGGCCCGGACCGATGAGCTCCTCGACCTCGTCGGGCTCGACCCGGACCGCTATCGCGACCGCTACCCACGTGAGCTCTCCGGCGGCCAGCAGCAGCGCGTCGGCGTGGCCCGAGGCCTCGCGGCCGACCCGCCGGTCATCCTGATGGACGAGCCGTTCGGCGCGGTCGACCCCATCACCCGCCAGCGCCTGCAGGACGAGCTCATCAGCATCCAGCGCGAGCTCCGCAAGACCATCGTGTGCGTCACGCACGACATCGACGAGGCGATCAAGCTCGGCGACCGGATCCTGATCCTTCAGGAGGGCGCCACGATCGCCCAGTACGACACGCCCGACGCGATTCTCGCGGCGCCGGCCAACGACTTCGTGCACGACTTCGTGGGGGCGGGCTCGTCGCTCAAGCAGCTGTCACTCGCCCGTGTGCGGTCGCTCGACCTGGTTCATCCGACGACCGCCACGGTCGGCGAGGACACGGGGCCCGCCGTGCGGCGCGCGGAGGAGGCCGGTGACGATGCGATCGTGGTGCTCGACGACCGCGGCCGCCCCGTTGCCTGGCCCTGGCTGCGCCAGGTCCGCAGCAACGACCGGGTCAAGGGCTCACCGCGCGAGAACCTCGTGACGCTCGACCAGGCCGCGACCCTCAACGACGCGCTCGACACGATGCTGACGGCGGCCCACTCCAAGGTCATCGTCACGGGAGATCGCGACAAGTACCTCGGCGTGCTCGACTTCGAGACCGTCACCGAGCACATGCGCAGGACCGAGCGTGAGGCGGCCGAGCACCAGCTGGAGCAGCAGGAGGGGGCGCAGGCTGATGGCTGACACGCTCCCGGCTCAGCCCGCCGCCGACGCGCTCGGCGAGGACGAGCTCGCGCCGAAGAGCTCGGCGCGCGTCATCACCCGCGAGATGGTGCTGATGCTGACCGTCCCGCCCGTCCTCGTGGCCGCCGTCTTCGGCGCGTTCGTGTGGTGGCGCCAGACCGCTGACCTCGACTCGGTCGAGGCCCAGCAGCTGCGTTGGTCCGAGCTCCGCTCCCTCGGGTGGGAGCACGTGCAGCTCACGGTCGTGGCCGCCCTGATCGTCGTGGCGATCGCCGTCCCGCTGGGCATCATGCTCACTCGCGGCCGGTTCCGGGCCGCCTCGCCGGTCGTGATCGGCATCGCCAATGCGGGGCAAGCAGCACCGTCGGTCGGGCTGATCGTGCTGCTGTTCCTGTGGCTCGACGGCGGGTTCTGGACCGCGATCTGGGCCTTGAGCCTCTATGGGATCCTGCCCGTGCTGCGCAACACGATCGTCGGCATCCAGGGCATCGACCCCACGCTCGTCGAGGCCGGCCGCGGGCTGGGCATGACGAGTGCCATGACCCTGGTGAAGGTCGAGCTGCCGCTCGCGGTGCCCGTCATCATGTCGGGCGTCCGCACCGCGCTCGTGCTGATCGCTGGCACGGCCTCGCTCGCGTGCTTCATCGACGCCGGCGGCCTCGGCGAGATCCTGCAGACGGGGATCACGCTCTTCCGCTTCTCGCTCATGGTCACGGGCGCCGTGCTGATCGCCCTCATCGCCCTGCTCATCGAGTGGCTGGGCCGGGTGCTCGAGCTGGCCACGCGACCGAAGGGGATCTGACATGACCCGCTCCTTGCTGCGCCGCACGGCCGCTGCCTCGGGCCTTCTCCTGGCGCTGACGCTGTCGGCGTGTGGTCTGGGCACCGCCGCCGGTCCGGTCCTCTCGGGCAACCTCGCCGGTCCGCTCGAGGACGTCGAGGACCTCGACGGGCTGGAGATCTCGGTCGGCTCGAAGAACTTCAGCGAGAACATCATCCTGGGCAAGATGGCCGTCAGCCTCCTCGCGTCAGCGGGTGCCGACGTCGTCGACCTGACCAACATCCCCGGCAGCGCCGCCGCTCGCCAGGCTCAGCTCGACGACCAGATCGACGCGATGTGGGAGTACACGGGCACGGGCTGGATCACGTACCTCGGTCACGAGGACCCGATCCCGGACGAGCAGGAGCAGTACGTCGCGGTGCGCGACGAGGACCTCGCGACGAATGGCCTCGCGTGGCTGAAGCCGGCGCCGATGAACAACACGTACGGCTTCGCGATCACGCAGGAGACCTCCGAGCGCCTCGGCATCACCAAGCTCTCGCAGATCAAGGACGTCCCGGTCGAGGAGCGGACGTTCTGCGTCGAGTCGGAGTTCACCAACCGGCCCGACGGCCTGCCGGGCATGCTCGACACCTACGAGATCCCGCTGGGATCGGGCGTCCCGGAGAGCAACCTGCGGACCTACCAGACCGGCGCGGTCTACAGTGCGACGGCGAAGGGGGAGTGCACGTTCGGCGAGGTCTTCACGACCGACGGCCGCATCGTGGCGCTCGACCTCACGGTGCTCGAGGACGATCGCCAGTACTTCCCGAAGTACAACGTCTCGCTGGTCGTCGACGATGCCGTGCTGCAGGAGTATCCGCAGATCGCCGACCTGTTCGGCCCGGTCAGCGAGGCCCTGACCGACGAGGTGCTGCTCGAGCTCAACGCCAAGGTCGACGTCGAGGGGCAGGAGCCGGTCGACGTCGCGTACGACTGGCTGAAGTCGGAGGGATTCGTCAGCTGAGCCTCGCGCGCAGGGTCGGCTTGTCGATCTTGCCCACGGGGTTCTTGGGGATCTCGTCGACGAAGGCGATGCCGACCGGGATCTTGAACCGGCTGAGCAGCGCGCGACAGTGCTCCAGCAGCTGCTCCTCGTCGACGCTGGAGCCGGGTCGGCGGGAGACGAAGGCCGTCGGCACCTCGCCCAGGACCTCGTCCGGCTGGCCCACCACGGCCGCCTCCAGCACGTCGGGGTGCTGGTACAGGACCGACTCGATCTCCTTGGGGTAGATGTTCTCGCCACCGCGGATGATCATGTCCTTGACCCGGTCGACGAGCACGAGGTAGCCGTCGTCGTCGAACCTGCCGACGTCGCCGGTGCGGAGCCAGCCGTCGACGATCGTGCGGGCGGTCTCCTCCGGTTGGTGCAGGTAGCCCTGCATCACGGTCGGGCCCGCGATCGCCACCTCACCGACCTCGCCGGGCGGCAGCGGGAGTCCCTCGGGGTCGAGCACCGCGACGCGCTGCCCGGGCAGTGGCAGCCCGACCGTGCCGGGCTTGCGAGGACCGGCGAGCGGGTTGATCGTCGAGGCGCAGGTCGTCTCCGAGAGCCCGTAGCCCTCCACGAGGGTCAGGCCGAACCGTTCCTCGACGGCGGTGATGAGCTGCGGCGGCATGGGCGCGGCCCCGCACACTGCCATCCGCAGCGACGAGGTGTCAGGGTGCACGTCGCTCGGGAGGGCGCTCAGCATCGCGTAGATCGCCGGCACGGCCGAGAAGTAGGTGGGGCGCAGCCGTTCGACGTCGGCGAAGAACCGGTCGAGCGAGAACTTGCCCGTGATCGAGACCTGCCCGCCTGCGCGGAGCGGGGTCAGGGTGCCGAGCACGATGCCGTTCGCGTGGAACAGCGGCAGCACCAGGAGGCTGTGGTCGTCGGCCGTGATGGCGAGCCACTCGATGAACGAGGCCGTCATCGCGTCGAGGTTGCCGTGCGACAGCATGACGCCCTTCGGCCTGCCGGTCGTGCCGCTCGTGTAGACGAGGATCGCGAGGTCGTCCGGGGAGCGGGGCGCTGCGGAGGGGCGGCTCGGTGAGCTGAGGTCGGCCGCGCCGATCGTCGGCACGTCGGCGACCTGGCCGGAGCCGTCGCCCGTGACGAGCAGGGCCGAGCGTGCGTCGAGCACCTGGTGGCTCGCCTCGGCACCAGTCAGCACCGGGTTGAGGGGATTGACGGTGGCTCCGAGGCGCCAGGCCGCGAACAGCACCACGACGAGCTCGACCCGGTTCGTGAGCTGCACGGCCACGACGTCGCCGGCACCGATGCCACGATCGGCCAGCGCACCGGCGGCGTTGGCCACCCGGTCGGCGAGCTGTCGGTTGGTCAGGCTCGTGTGGTCGTCGGCGAGTGCCGGGGCGTCGGGAGAGGCGGCGGCGCGGTCGTCAGGCAGGGTCGCGAAGTGCATGGGTTCCTTCTCGGTCGGTCGGGGTGGGGGCCCGAGGTGCGGGGCGACGGGCGGTGCCGCCCCGCACCGGTATCAGGCGGTCGTGATGACCGGGGTCTGGACGAGGCCGAACGCGAGCAGCTGGCCCAGCAGCTCCCGGTGGCCGAACGCCTGGCAGCCCGAGGCGAAGCCGACCCGCTTCGGCGCCTGCTGGAGCAGGGAGTACGCCGCGTACGCCTGCAGCAGCCCGGTCTGCTTGTAGTTCTCCTTGCCGTGGATCACGACGTGCTTGCGGCCCAGCGGACCTGAGGCGTGCACGGAGTCCATCGACTTGTTGACCCGCGGGTTCTCGCGCGGGGGCATCTCGCTCATGACCTGAGAGGCCGTGGCCGCGAGGGCCGCGTACTTCTCCTCGACGGCCATGCCCTCCGTCGCCTGGATCGCCCCGGCCACGATCTGGGGCACCGCGAGCATCAGCCCGCGGTTGAAGACGCCACCCAGGGCCTTGACGTTGGCGACGCGCGGGTCGCGTCGGTACCAGACCGGGTGGGACGTGCCGCCCCACGGCAGCGCGAGCGCGACCTCGTGCTGCCCAGGGATGTTCAGGTGGTAGTGCCCGGCCTCGGGGTCGAACGGCACGTACGCGTTCTGCTCGAGGTAGTGGGCGTCCGAGAGGGCCGCGTTGAACAGGATCGTCTGGGTCGACGCGACGGTCGGGCTGCCGCCCCAGAACACGGCGATGTCGAGCGTGTCGAGGCCTGGCGTCTCGAGCGCGACCTCCGCGGCGATCTCGCCCGTCGTGTACATCTGCGCCAGACCTGGTGAGAGCAGGAGTCCGGCTGCGGCAAAGTCGGCGCCGTACTTCTTGTCGCAGGCCATGACCCAGTCCTGCTCGCCTGTCGTGTCGGTGTAGTGCGCACCGGCGGCCAGGCAGGCCTCCACGACCTCGGGGCCGAAGCGGCTGAAGGGACCGACGGTGTTCAGGACGACCGAGGCACCCGCGAAGAGCTCGGTCAGAGCCGCGGTGGTGTGCTCGACCTGCACGACCTCGTGGTCGGCGGTCTCGATGCCGGGAACGTTGGCGGCCATCGAGGACGTCAGCTTGTCCTCGTCGCGGCCAGCTGCGACGAAGGGCACGTGGTACTCGCGCAGGTACTCGCAGATCAGGCGGCCGGTGTAGCCGGACGCGCCGTAGACGATGACGGGCTTGTCGCTCATGGAAGAACTCCTTCGGTGGTGCTGGATGAGTCGGGGAGAGGGGCAACCGGTCACATGCCCATGCCGCCGTCGATCGACAGCGCGACGCCGTTGACGAAGGAGGAGTCGGCCGAGGCGAGGAACGCGACGCCGTCGGCGATGTCCTGCTCGGTCGCGAGGCGTCCGGACGGGGTCAGGCCGACCACGGCTCCGACGGCCTCGTCGGGGGAACCGAACAGGCCGAGGTTGGCGGTGTCGTTGGCGAGCTGGGCGCCCATCGCGTTCGGCACGAGTCCGGGGCACACCGTGTTGACGCGGACGCCGTAGCCGAGTCGGCCGGACTCGGCCGCCGCGACCCGGGTCAGGCGGTCCACGGCCGACTTGGAGGCGGAGTACGCGGCGATGCCCGGGAAGGCGATCGTGGCGGCGACCGAGGCAATGTTGACGATCGCGCCGCCTTGACCGGCCGGACCCTCGGGGCGCATCGCGAGGAAGGCGTGCTTGATGCCGAGCATCGTGCCGACGACGTTGACGTCGAAGATCTTGCGGGCGTTGGCCGGGTCGAGGTCGACGAACAGCTCGGTGATCTCGATGCCGGCGTTGTTGACCACGACGTCGAGGCCGCCCAGTGCGGCGAGCGCCTCGGGCATTGCGGCGGTCCACGAGGCGTCGTCGGTCACGTCCAGGTGCACGAAGCTCGCGCGATGACCCTGGGCGACGAGGTTCGCGGCACTCGCGGCACCGGCCTCGGCATCGAGGTCGGCCAGCACGACGGCGGCGCCGCGCCCGGCCATCGTCGTGGCCATCTGGAGCCCGAGCCCTCGAGCGCCTCCGGTGACGAGGACCCTGCGGTCGCTCAGGTCGGTGGTTGCCATGGTGTTTCCCTTCGTCGTGGATATGACCTCCGTCACAGCAGAGCAGAAATCTTGACAGTTGACAAGAAAAAACTTGACGACTGTCCAGTAGAATGGATTTGCAGGCACGTCGACCTGCTCGCGACCTAGACTCGGGCGCGAACCGGCAGGACAGGCAGGAGGTGGGGCACGTGGTCACGCAGAACCAGCGCGCGGCGAAGGCCGGCATCGACAAGTTCGGCATGCGTCGCGACGAGCTCGCCACGTCCGCGCTCGTGACCCTGGCCGAACGGGGCTACGCCCACACCGGCCTGCGCGACATCGCGGAGAACTCCGACTTCTCGCACGGCGTCCTGCACTACTACTTCACCGACAAGAACGACCTGATCCAGCACTGCGTGCGGCTCTACAAGAGTGACTGCGCGACGCACTACGACGAGATCGTCGCCACGGCGGTCTCGGGCGAGGAGCTCGCCACGCGCTTCGGTGTGGCCATGGGCGAGACGCTCCGTGACGATGCCTCGATGCACCGGCTCTGGTACGACCTGCGCAACCAGAGCATGTTCCAGAGCGAGCTCGCCGACGTGATCCGCGAGATCGACGGCCTGCTGGAGCAGATGATCTGGCAGCTCGTGTGCCGCTACGCGGAGCTCACCGGTGGCGTGGCTGTCGTCGATCCGGCTCTGGCCTACGCGATGTACGACGGCATGTTCGAGCAGTCCCTCGTGGCCTACCTGGCAGGCGACCTCGCGGCACTCGACCGCGTCAGCGCCCGCTGCGAGCAGCTGCTGCACCTGGTCGTCCCGGGGGTCTGACGCGCCGCGGCGTACCGTGGCGGCACGACTGCCAGCCAGTGGGTCGTCGCCGCGGGCATCGCGACGACAGCGACCCGACGGCGACAGCGATCACGGACGGCGGTTCGCCGCCGCTCGCAGGAGCACGACATGAACGACAAGTCACCGCGCCAGAGCTCGTCCAAGAAGTCCACGAAGTCGATCAAGGAGAAGCGCGCCGACAAGCGCGCCAAGGCGTCCGGCAACGACGCCGGGATCTCGATCGTCAACAAGACCAAGGGTGGTCGCGGCTGACCGCGGGTCAGGCAGTTCAACCCGCCGTCACCTGGGCGCCCTAGGGTCCTCCTCATGTCGGCAGCCCCGGAGTCGTTGGCGCGACGTCTGGGGTTCACCGACGCCGTCGTGATCGGCGTCGGTGCGATGGTCGGCGCCGGGGTCTTCGCCGTGCTCGGTCCGGCCGCCGAGGCGGCGGGCACTGGCCTGCTCGTCGCGCTCGTCATCGCTGCCGCGGTGGCGTACCTGAACGCGGTCGCGTCGGCGCAGCTGGCCGCCGCGTACCCCACGTCCGGCGGCACCTACGTGTTCGGCCGCGAACGGCTGGGGCCGTGGTGGGGCTTCGCGGCGGGCTGGTCGTTCGTGATCGGCAAGACCGCGTCGTGCGCCGCGATGGCGCTCGTCTTCGCCGCCTACGCCGTGCCCGGGCCGGAGTGGGTGCAACGGGTTACTGCGGCCTGCGCCGTCGTGGCGCTCGCCGCGCTCAACTACCGCGGCATCACGAAGACCGTGGCGCTGACGAGGATCCTGCTCGCCTTCACGCTCCTGGCGCTCGTCATCGTGGTCGTGGCGCTCGCCGCCGGCGAGGCCTCCGGGTCGGAGCAGCTCGGCGGCTGGCAGGCGCTCGGGGAGGGTGGGGTCCTCGGCACGCTGCAGGCCGCGGGGCTGCTGTTCTTCGCCTTCGCCGGCTACGCGCGACTGGCCACGCTGGGCGAGGAGGTCGTGCAGCCCGAGCGCACGAGCCCGCGCGCGATCGTGACGGCACTCGCGCTCACGATCGGGGTCTACCTGGTGGTCGCCGTCGCGGCCCTGCTCGCGGCCGGGCCGCAGCGGCTCGCGGGGTCACCGACGCCGCTGGTGGAGGCGCTCGACGCGGTGGGGCAGGGCTCCTGGGCCCCGGTGGTCGGGGCGGGCGCAGCAGTCGCGGCTCTCGGTGCGCTCCTGTCGCTCATGGCGGGCATCGGGCGCACGACGTTGGCGATGGGCCGCAACCGTGACCTTCCCGGCTGGCTCGCCGCGGTCCACCCCACGTACCGGGCGCCGCACCACGCCGAGGTCGCGCTCGCGGTCGTCGTGGCCGCCCTGGTGCTCACGGTCGACCTGCGCGACGCGATCGGCTTCTCATCGTTCGGGGTGCTGCTCTACTACGCGATCGCCAACGCGAGCGCGTTCAGCCAGCCGGCCCACCAGCGGCGATGGCCGCGGTGGTTCAACGTGCTGGGTGCCGTCAGCTGCGTCGTGCTCGCCGCGACGCTGCCTGACAGCGCCGTCGTGACGGGTGCCGCGGTGCTCGCAGTCGGCCTGCTGGGTCGGGCCGTCGCCCTTCGAGCACGGTGGGGAACTCGGTGAGAGACCTGTCCGTTGGAGCATCTGAACCGTTGTCGAACGAGCAGGAGCCATGGCCAGCGCGTCGAGTTCTCGACCTGACCCGAGTCCGAGTACCCAGCCGGGTCGGGGTGATGACCGGTGCTGACGCTCCTCTCGCTCCTGCTCGGTGTCCTCGTGGTCCTCGCGATCACCGCCGCCACGGGCTACTTCGTGGCCCAGGAATTCGCCTACATGGCGGTCGACCGGTCGAGCCTTCAGGCGGCGGCTGCGCAGGGTGACGCCACCGCGGCCCGCGCGCTCGACGTGACGCGACGGACGTCGTTCATGCTCTCGGGCGCCCAGCTCGGCATCACGGTCACGGCCCTCCTGGTCGGCTACGTCGCCGAGCCGCTGATCGGCGAGTCCGTCGGCGAGATTCTCGGCGGTGTGGGCGTGCCGACGGCCGCCGGAATCGCGATCGGCACCGTGCTGGCGCTCGTGCTGTCGACCCTGGTGCAGATGATCTTCGGTGAGCTGTTCCCGAAGAACCTCGCCATCGCGCGGCCGGAGCCGTTGGCCCGCTGGCTCTCGCGCTCCACCGTCGTCTACTTGGCGGTCTTCGGCTGGCTCATCTGGATCTTCGACCAGTCGCCCAACCTGCTGCTGAAAGCCCTGCGGATAGAGCCCGTGCACGACGTCGAGCACTCGGCGACGGCGCGCGACCTCGAGCACATCGTCGCGGAGTCGCGGGAGAGCGGCGACCTGCCGCACGAGCTCTCGATGGTGCTCGACCGTATTCTCGACTTCCCGCGTCAGGACGTCGAGCACGCCATGATCCCGCGTTCGCGGGTCGGCGCGGTCGAGATCCACGACACGGTCGAGCACGTGCGCACCGAGATGGCCTCGGGCCACTCCCGCTACCCCGTGCTGGACGACGAGCGGGTCGCCGGAGTCATCCACCTCGACGACGTGCTCGCCGGCGCCGACCCGGCGTCGAGGGCCGACGCGCTCATGCGTCCAGCCCTCGTGGTCCCGACACTGATGTCGTTGCCCGATGCGCTGGCCGAGCTGACGACCACGCGCAACCAGATCGCGT
>JAHEXN010000015.1:15902-21909 GCA_023252095.1 Actinomycetes bacterium
ATCGCGTGCGTCGTCGACGAGTACGGCGGCTTCGCCGGTGTCCTGACGCTGGAGGACCTGGCCGAGGAGCTCGTGGGCGAGATCACCGACGAGCACGACGACGAACCCCCGCCGGCGCTGTTCGAGGACGGCAGCTGGATCGTGCCGGGCGACGCGCACGTCGACGAGGTCGAGCGCATGGTCGGTCGCGACCTGCCCGGCGGCGACTACGAGACGATCGCCGGCCTGGTCATCGCGGCCCACGGGGGCCTGCCCGAGGTGGCCGACGTCGTCACGGTCGAGCTGCCGGCCGACCCGGCCGACGTGGCCCTGCTGGAGGCCCTGCCGACTCGGCGCCTGACGTTCGAGGTTCGCGAGGTCGAGCACCACGTGCCGGCCCTGCTGCGGCTCGAGCTCACGACGGAGGTCCTCCCGTGAGCGGGTCCTGGGTCGTGGCGATCGCGACGGTCGTCATCATCGCGCTGAGCGCGTTCTTCGTGGCGATCGAGTTCGCCCTCATCGCCGCCAAGCGCCACCGGCTGGAGGACTCCGCCGCCACGAGCCGCTCGGCACGGGCGGCCCTGCGGTCGAGCTCGGAGCTCACCCTGATGCTCGCGGGCTCGCAGCTCGGCATCACGGTGTGCGCCCTGGCGCTGGGGGCCATCACCAAGCCCGCCGTCCACTACTGGCTGACCCCGATGTTCGAGGAGTGGGGCTGGGCCTTGTGGGTCGCCGACGCGGCGGGCTTCGCGCTCGCGCTGCTCGTCGTGACGTTCCTGCACCTCGTGATCGGCGAGATGGCGCCCAAGTCGTGGGCCATCGCGCACCCGGAGCGCTCGGCCACCCTGCTCGCCATCCCGATGCGGGGCTACATGTGGCTGACGCGACCGCTGCTGCGCAGCCTCAACGCGGCGGCGAACTGGTGCCTGCGTCGAGTCGGGGTCGAGCCCTCGGACCACGTGGGCGAGGGCCGCGACCCGAGCGCGCTTCGTCAGCTCGTGGAGCACTCCGCGGAGACGGGGTCGCTCGAGGCGGGGTACTCCTCCCAGCTGGCCCTCGCGCTCGACCTGCAGACCATGACGATCCGCGACCTCGTGGCCCCGGGGTCACGACCCACGGCAGTGCCGCTCGGGTCGACGGTCGCCGACGTCCAGGAGGCCACCCGGGGCTCGGGCCACCTGCGCATCCTCGTCGGCGACGCCGAGGTGGTCGAGGGTGTCGTGCACGTCCGCGACACCCTCACGGCGCCTGTCGACGGGGGAGTGGCCGCCCTGACCCGCCCCGTGCTGCACCTGGAGGCGTCGACGGCGGTGCATTCCGCGCTGGCCATGATGCGAGAGACCCGGAACCACCTGGTCGTCGTGACCGATAGTGGCGCCCCCGTCGGCGTCGTGACCCTTGCCGACGTCCTCCAACGCCTCTTTCCCACGCCCTCTGCCACGATGGACGCATGACGGCTTACTGGATCAGTACGTACCTCGAGGTCCACGACGAAGAGAAGCTGAAGGCATACGCGACCCTCGCCGGCCCCGCCCTGCAAGAGGCCGGTGGCACGTTCCTCGCCCGGGGTCTGCCCGAGAAGACCTACGAGGCCGCGGTGCAGCAGCGCACCGTGCTGATCCAGTTCGACTCGGTCGAGGCGGCCGTCGCCGCGCACGACGGCGAGCCGTACCAGGAGGCGCTCGCGGTCCTGGGTGACGGCGTGACCCGCGACATCCGGATCGTGCCCGGCGTCTGATGCCCCATCTCTGACCTAGGATCCGGGACATGACCCGCGCCGAGCAGCTGAATGCCTCGGTCCGTGGACCCGCCGGGGCTCCAGCGGTCGTGTTCGTCCACGGCTTCGGCTGCGGGCAGCACATGTGGCGCCACGTCGCGCCCGGCCTCGAGCGCGAGCATCGTGTGGTCCTGCTCGACCTGCCGGGCTCGGGCGACGCCGCCGAGGCCAGCTACGACCCCGCGCGGCACGCCTCGCTGGAGGGCTACCGCGACGACCTCGCCGCCCTGCTCGACGAGCTCGAGCTGAGCTCGGTCGTCCTGGTCGGGCACTCGGTGGCCTCGATGATCGGCGTGCTGCTGCAGATCGACCGCCCCGACCTGGTGGGCCGCCTGGTCCTCGTCGCGCCCTCGGCCCGGTACGTCGACGCCGACGACTACGTCGGCGGTCACTCCGAGACCGACATCGACGAGCTCCTCGACCTCATGAGCCGCAACCACCTGGGCTGGCAGGACCCGCTCGCGCAGATGGTCGCGGGGAGTCCGGAGTCGCCGGCGAAGGGCGAGCTGGAGCAGGCGTTCTGCCGAACGCGTCCGGAGTTCGCCGCGCAGTTCGCGAACGTCACGTTCCGGGGCGACAACCGCGCCGACCTGCCGCACGTCACGGCACCGGCGCTCGTCCTGCAGTCGGCGAACGACGTCATCGCCCCGGAGTCGGCCGGCCAGTTCGTGCGCGACGCGATCCCCGACGCGGAGTACCGGCTGATCGACACCCGGGGCCACGCCCCGCACCTGACCGCCCCGGAGCAGACGCTCGCGGCGATCCGTGAGTTCCTCGCGGTCGCGGCGGATCCCGCGTGACCGACCTCTTCGAGTCCGCCCCGTGCGGGTACGTCCTGGTCGGCGACGACGGCCTGATCGTGCGTGCCAACGCCGAGTTCCGCCGGCTGGTCGATCGTGAGGACCATGAGCTCGTGGGCACGGCGACCCTGGAGTCGCTGCTCTCGACGGGCGGACGCATCTACGCCGAGACACACCTCCGCCCGATGCTGCAGCACGACGGCTGGGTGCGCGAGGTCGCGCTCGACCTCGTCCGTCCCGACGGCACTCGAGTGCCGGTGCTGTTCAACGCCGACACCATGACGGGCGAGGGCCTTGCCTTCCGGGTCGTCGTCGTGGAGACCCGCGAGCGTCATCGCTACGAGCAGGACCTGCTGGTCGCGACCCAGCGTGCCGAGCGCTCCAGCCGTGAGGCGCACGCCCTGGCGAACGCGCTCCAGCAGACCCTGATCCCTCCCGCACCGCCGGAGATCCCGTTCCTGCAGGTCGCGGCCGCCTACCGCCCCGCCGGCGACGGCAGCGTCGTCGGCGGTGACTTCTACGACGTGTTCCAGGTGGGTGCCGACGACTGGTGGATCGTGCTCGGCGACGTCAGCGGGAAGGGCATTCGAGCCGCGACGGTCACGACCTTCGTGCGCTACACCGTGCGCGCGCTCGCGTTCGACCACCCGGACCCCGCCGACCTCCTGGGCCACCTCGACCGGGCGATGCACCTCGACGGCACCGAGCACTACTGCACCCTCGTGCTGGCGCGTCTGAACCGGATCGAGACGGGCTGGACCGTGTGCCTGGCGCTCGCGGGTCACCCCCCGGCGCTGGTGCGCGGTGCCGACGGCAGCGTCGCTCCACTCGGCACCCTGGGGATGCCCGTAGGCCTGATGGAGGACCCCGTGTTCACGACGGTGCACCACGACCTGCGTGACGAGAGCATCACGTTCTACACCGACGGTGTGACCGAGGCCGGTGGTCGTAGCGACCTGTTCGGTGAGACCCGCCTGCGGCAGCTGCTGAGCGAGCTGCCGCACGATCCCGCGGTCATCGCCGAGCAGCTCGCGCACGAGGCGGTCCGGCACCAGGGCGGGCTGGCCGCCGACGACATCGCGGTCGTCTCGTTCGCCGCCGTCCAGGGCCTTGAGGACGTCTGAGCCTGGTCCGCCCCGGTCGACCTGCGGGCACGCGGAGACCGACCTACCGTGAGGTGATGACTTCACGCCCTCAGGTCCTGGTCATGTTCGGAGCGACTGGCGACCTGTTCTCGCGCAAGCTGCTGCCGTCGCTCGTGCGGCTGCACGCCGACGGCGGGCTCGGTGACCTCCGTGTCGTCGGCACTGGGCGGCACGCGCCGGAGGATCTCGATGCCTGGATCTGCGAGCTGCGCGACGCCGCGACCGAGGCCGTGCCCGAGGACGCCCGGGGGTCGGTCGACGCCGTGGTCGACCGCATCACGTTCGTCGTCTCGAGCGCCGAGGACGGCGACGACCTGGCACGAGAGGTCACCGAGGCTGAGCGGGAGCTGGACGGGGCCGACCGCCTGCTCTACCTGTCAGTTCCCCCGACGGCGCTCGAGGACCTGCTCGGGATGATCCAGCGGACCGGGCTCTCCGACCGTGCCCGGATCGTCGTCGAGAAGCCCTACGGACTCGACGCCGAGTCAGGTCGTTCGCTCGACGCCGCGCTGCACGCGGTCGTCGACGAGGACCGGGTGTACCGGATCGACCACTTCCTCGGCTCCGCTGCGATCGACGATCTCGCCGCGCAGACGTCGGACGGCGTGCAGCAGGTGCAGGTCGACGTGCCGGAGACCCTCGGTCTCGAGGGACGCGCAGGCTTCTACGAGTCGACCGGGTGCCTGCGGGACATGGTCGTGACGCACCTCGCCCAGCTCGTCGGGGTCGTCGCGGCAGACGACCGTGACGGCGAGGCCTGGCGCGACGCACGGGCGGAGGTGTTCGCGGCGATGATGCCGCTGACCGACGAGGAGACCGTCCGGGGCCAGTACGTCGGGTATCGCAACGAGGACGACGTCGACGACGGCTCGACCGTCGAGACCTACGCCGCAACGATCTTCCGCCTGCGGACGGGGCCGTGGCGGGACGTGCCCTTCGTGGTTCGCACGGGCAAGAACCTGGCGGTCGGCCGCACGGTCGTGACCCTGCAGCACGAGGATGGCTCGGAGCTCGCGATCGACGTCGACGCCGCGGAGGAGGGTCTGGCCCTCGACCCCTACGCGCGCCTGCTGGCCGACGTCGCCGCAGGCGATCCGAGCCGCTTCGTCCGGGGCGACCACGCCGCGGAGCTGTGGCGCGTCGTCGCGTCGGTGCTCGACGACGACCGACCGCCCGCACCGTACGAGCCGGGGTCCTGGGGGCCCGCCGAGGCCGACGAGCTGCCCGGACCGGGCGGCTGGAGCCTCTCGCGTGGCTGATGACGGGAGCGAGATCGCCGCGCACGGCCTGATCGGCGACCTCCGCAGCGCCGCGATGGTCGCCGAGGACGGCACGATCGACTGGTTCTGCCCGGGTCGGTTCGACGCGCCCAGCGTCTTCGCCCACCTTCTCGACGAGAAGTGTGGCGGCGGGTGGACGATCAGGCCCGACGAGACGGTGCGCAGGACGCAGCAGTTCTACCTGCCCGACACCGCGATCCTCGCGACGCGGTTCCTGACGGATGCGGGTGTCGTGGAGGTCAACGACTTCATGCCGATCTCGTGCGCGCACGACCCCGACCACCATCAGCGCATCGTGCGCCGGGTGCAGGTCGTGCGCGGGTCCGCCACGGTCCGCACCCGCATCGCCGCGCGCCCCGACTACGCTCGTGCCCGAGCGGAGGTCGGCCGCGTCGACGGTGGGCTGCTGATCACGGGTGACGCCACACGCCTCGGCCTGAGCGCCACGACCGAGCTGGAGGTCGATGGCGACGACGTCGTGAGCACGTGCCGTCTGGGGTTCGGCGAGACCGCGCTGTTCGTGCTCGAGGTTCTCCCGCCTGAGGGCCAGCTGCAGCCGTGCGTCACCGACGACTCGGCCACGCTGTTCGACACGACGTCTGACTTCTGGCGGACCTGGATCCATCGGTCGACGTACCGCGGACGCTGGCGTGAGCCCGTCAACCGGTCCGCCATCACGCTCAAGCTGCTGACCCACGAGCCGAGCGGTGCGATCGTCGCGGCCGCCACGACGAGCCTGCCGGAGGAGATCGGCGGCGAGCGGAACTGGGACTACCGATACGTCTGGATCCGCGACGCCGCGTTCAGCCTCTACGCCCTCCTGGCGCTGGGGTTCACCGACGAGGCGGACGCGTTCATGCGGTGGCTCTCGGAGCGGCTCGGCGAGGACGCCGACGGCGGGCTCGGGCCTCTCCGGGTCATGTACGACATCGACGGGAGGCCGCCGGCCGAGGAGATCGAGCTCGACCACCTCTCCGGGTATCGCGACTCACGGCCCGTGCGCGTCGGCAACGCGGCGGCCGACCA
>JAHEXN010000244.1 GCA_023252095.1 Actinomycetes bacterium
CTCGTTGAGGCGGCGGCCTCCTGCCAGCGGTGCTCCTCGGCCCTGGCGTCGGCACGGGCCGACGGATTGAGGCCGACCCCCGGCAGCAGACCGGCGATCGCGCCGATCGACCACGCCAGGAACGCGGCCGGGAACGTGACGGCGAGCTCGTCAGGGACGGTGTCGCCCGTCGTGACGCCACTGACCGACGACGGGTCCGGCGGACCCCACATCATGCCGAGCTGCCAGGCGATCAGCGTCGCCACCGCTCCGGCACCCGCCGCGATGATGACGAGCGGCCAGCCGACCGGGCGTGCGAGGACGCCGAGGAGGAAGCCCAGCAGAAGCCCTCCCACCAGACCGACGACCGCGAACGCGATCGACACGCCGAACTGGGCCGTGACGGCCTCCTGGCCCATCTGCAGGCCGCCCTCCGCGACGGTCCACCGCGCCGGCTCGGCGAGCTGGGCCCACACGACGGCACCCGCGAGCCCGGTGAGGACCGTCGTGAGGAGCACGCTCAGCGGCCACCTCATGCGAGGCAGTTCGGGCCGAGGAGCTCTTTGAGGTCGGCGATCAGCGACGACGACTGGGTCACGCGGTAGGCGCGGTCGAGGCGCATGACGCGGGTGCCCGAGGAGCTGACGAGTCTGAGGTGGACCTCGCTGGCCCCGGGGTGGGCGGCGAGCACCTGCTTGAAGCGGGCAATCATGTCTGCGGTACAGCGTGCCACTGGCATGGTGACGGCGATCGGGGCCTCGCTCCCACCGACGCTCATGGCCGGCATCGTGACCTCGGTGGCCATGAGGTCCAGGCCTTCGTCCTTGCGTCGGACCCGTGCCTTGACCGCGACGACCTGGTCGGCCCGCAGGAGGTCGGCCGCCAGGGCGTAGGCGGCCGGGAAGACCATGACCTCGACCGAGCCCTCGAGGTCCTCCAGCGTGATCGAGGCCCACGTGTCGCCCTTCTTGGACAACCGGCGCTGCACTCCCGTCACGAGACCGCAGAGCTTGACCATCGAGCCGTCGGGGCGTTCGGTGTCGGTGACGAGGTCGACGATCGAGACGTCACGGCTGGCCTGCAGGACGTGCTCCAGGCCCAGCAGGGGGTGGTCGGACACGTAGAGGCCGAGCATGTCGCGCTCGAACGCGAGCAACTGGGTCTTGTCCCACTCCGGCACCGGCGGGATCGTGATCGACACCCCTCCGCCGCCCTCGTCGTCGAGGCCACCGAACAGCGAGTCCTGGCCGATCGCGGCATTGCGCTTGAGGTCAAGGTGCTGGTCGACGGCCTCCTCGGCGATCGTGACAAGCGCGCGTCGACCGTGCTTCATGGAGTCGAAGGCGCCGGCCTTGATGAGCGAGTCGAGGACCCGCTTGTTGCACACCGTGAGCGGCACCTTGTCGAGGAAGTCGGCGAAGTCGACGTACGCGCCCTTCTCCTCGCGGGCCTCGATGATGCCGCCCACGACGTTCTCGCCGACGTTGCGGATCGCGGTGAGGCCGAAACGGATGTCGGTGCCGACCGAGGCGAAGTTGGCCTGCGACTCGTTGACGTCGGGCGGCAGGACCTGGATGCCGAGACGCCGGCACTCGCTGAGGTAGATGGCCGACTTGTCCTTGTCGCCCCGGACGCTCGTGAGCAGCGCCGCCATGTACTCGGCCGGGTAGTTGGCCTTGAGGTAGGCCGTCCAGTAGCTGATGACGCCGTACGCGGCCGAGTGCGCCTTGTTGAAGGCGTAGTCGGAGAACGGCAGGAGGATCTCCCACAGGGCCGTGATGGCCTGCTGCGAGTACCCGCGCTCGAGCATGCCCGCCTGGAAGCCCGCGTACTGCTTGTCGAGCTCGGACTTCTTCTTCTTGCCCATCGCGCGACGCAGGTTGTCGGCCTGTCCGAGGCTGAAGCCCGCCAGCACCTGGGCGATCTCCATGACCTGCTCCTGGTACACGATCAGGCCGTAGGTCTCGCCCAGCACGGTCTCGAGCGGCTTCTCGAGCTCGGGGTGGATCGGCTCGATGGGCTCGCGCCCGTTCTTGCGCCGCGCGTACTTGTTGTGGGAGTCGGCGCCCATGGGCCCGGGACGGTAGAGGGCCCCGACGGCCGAGATGTCCTCGAACTTGTCGGGACGCATGCTGCGCAGCAGGGCCCGCATGGGGCCGCCGTCGAGCTGGAAGACGCCGAGCGTGTCGCCGCGCGACAGCAGCTCGTACGTGGCCGGGTCGTCGAACGTGAGCTCCTCGAGCACGACGTCGATGCCCCGGTTGAGCCGGACGTTCTCGAGCGCGTCGTCGAGCACCGTGAGGTTGCGCAGGCCCAGGAAGTCCATCTTGACCAGCCCGAGCGCCTCGCACATCGGGTAGTCGAACTGCGTGATGATCGCGCCGTCCTGGTCGCGGCGCATGATCGGCACGATGTCGATGAGCGGCTCGCTGCTCATGATGACGCCGGCCGCGTGCACGCCCCACTGACGGATCTGCCCCTCGAGACCGAGGGCGGTGTCGTAGATCGTGCGGACCTCGGCGTCCTGGGCGTGCATCTCCCGGAACTCCTTGGCGTCGTTGTACCGGGGGTGCTTGTCGTTGAAGAGGTCGCCGAGCGGGACGCCCTTGCCCATGATGTCGGCCGGCAGCGCCTTCGTGATCTTCTCGCCGAGCGGGAAGTCGTACGACAGCACGCGCGTGGCGTCCTTGATGGCCTGCTTGGACTTGATGCGGCCGAACGTGGCGATCTGGGCCACGCGCTCGGAGCCGTACTTGCGCGAGACGTAGTTGATGACCTCACCGCGTCGGCGCTCGTCGAAGTCGATGTCGAAGTCGGGCATCGACGGGCGCTCGGGGTTGAGGAACCGCTCGAAGATCAGGCCGTGCGTGAGCGGGCAGAGGTCGGTGATGCGCAGGGCGTAGGCCGCGATCGAGCCGGCGCCTGAACCACGACCCGGGCCGACGCGGATGCCGTTCTCCTTGGACCAGTTGATGAAGTCGGCGACCACGAGGTAGTAGCCGCAGTACCCCTTGGTCTTGATGACGTCGAGCTCCATCTCGACGCGAGCGCGGACCGCGTCGGTGAGCGCGTCGCCGGGATAGCGCGCCTCGATGCCCCGCCAGACCTCCTCGACGAACCAGCTCTCCTCGTCGTGACCCGGCGGGACGTCGGCCTTGGCCATGTAGCCACCGTTGGACTCGGTGAACTCCATGTCGCAGCGCTCGGCGATCAGGAGGGTGTTGTCGCACGCCTCCTTCATGCCGTAGGAGTCCTCCCACAGCGAGCGCATCTCCTGGGCGGACTTGATGTAGTAGCCGCCGCCGTCGAACGCGAAGCGCTTGCCGCCCTGGGCGTACGTGGGCTCGGAGAGCCGGCTGCCCGAGTTGACGCAGAGCAGCGCCTCCTGGGCGTCGGCGTCCTCGGGGTTGTTGTAGTGCGAGTCGTTGGTGGCGACCGGCGGGATGCCAAGCTCCTTGCCGAGGCGCAGCAGGTCGTCGCGCACGACCTTCTCGATCGAGAGGCCGTGGTCCATGAGCTCGAGGAAGAAGTTCTCCTTGCCGAAGATGTCCTGGAACTCGGCAGCCGCGGCGCGCGCCTCGTCGTACTGGCGCAGGCGCAGCCGGGTCTGGATCTCGCCGGACGGGCACCCCGTCGTGGCGATGATGCCCTTGCCGTACCTGTTGAGCAGCTCACGGTCGGCGCGCGGCTTGAAGTAGTAGCCCTCCAGGCTCGACAGCGACGACATGCGGAACAGGTTGTGCATGCCCTCGGTGCTCGTGGCGAGCATCGTCATGTGCGTGTAGGAGCCACCGCCCGAGACGTCGTTGCCGCCCTCCTCCTCGGAGTTCCCCTTGCCCCACCGGACCCGGCGACGCTCGGAGCGGTGCGTGCCCGGCGTGAGGTACGCCTCGAGCCCGATGATGGGCTTGACGCCGTGCTGCCGGGCCTTGGACCAGAAGTCGTAGGCGCCGTGCAGGTTGCCGTGGTCGGTCATCGCGATGGCCGGCATCCCGAGTCCGGCGGTGCGCTCGAACAGACCGTCTAGCAAGGAGGCTCCGTCGAGCATCGAGTACTCGGTGTGGACGTGCAGGTGCACGAAGGACGAGTCGCTCGACATCGCGTGGACGGCCTCCTCAAGGCAGTGCCGGGACGCAGGTCGCGGCAGGTCTCGGTCTCGCTCGCGACGAGGGTCGCGGGGAGGGTGTCAGCCTAGTCGAGCCCACTGACGGGTCGGTGGCGCCACGCCTTCATGGCGGGGCCGCGGGCCGGTCAGGCCCGACGCAGCGCGGAGAACTCCGCGACGACGGCCGACACCTCGGCGGCGTGACGTTCCTCGGCGGCCACGAGCTCGTCCTGGAGCGCCACCACCTGGTCGCTCAGCGACTCGGCCTCCGCCTCGTAGTCCTCGATCTCCTCGCGCGCCCGGGCCAGCTGGGCGCCCGCCTCCACGGCCACGGCGAGCTCGTCCTCGCGGTCCGACAGGGTGCGGAGGAGGCTGCCCACGCGCGTCTCCAGATCCTCGACGGTGGCACGAGCCGCGACCAGCTCGGCCTCCAGGCCGGCAGTGGTCCGTGCGTGACGGGCTGCGATGGCCTCCGCTTCCGCGACGTTCTCGGCGGCCTGGCGGCGCAGGTCGGCATTCTCACGCTCGGCCCGTTCCGCGCGCCGGGCGGCCTGGACCAGGTCGGCCGCGATCTCGTCGAGGTCGTGCTCCCGCTCGGAGAGCGCCTGGCGCACCTCGGCGAGCTCACGGTTCTTGACGTCGAGTCGCTCCCGGGTGGTCTCCAGGTCCTTCGCGCGTCCCTCCAGCTCCCGCACCTGGGACTCGAGGAAGGAGACGCGCGACTGGGAGCCGTCGCGCTCACGCTCGAGACGCAGCGACTGGTGGCGAAGGGTGTCGACCTCGTCGGCGCTCTCGCCCAGGCGGCGCACGAGGGACTCGCGCTCCGCCGTGAGGTCGGAGAGCCGCGCCGACAGCTCGGAGACCCGAGCGGGCAGGTCCGCCGAGCGTGACTCGGCCAGGCCGAGGTCGGTGCGCAGGGTGTCGACCTGCTCCGCGCTG
>JAHEXN010000245.1 GCA_023252095.1 Actinomycetes bacterium
AGTGGCACCCGCTCGGCGTCGTCGGCGTGATCAGTGCGTTCAACTTCCCCGTCGCGGTATGGTCCTGGAACGCGGCGCTCGCGTTCGTGTGCGGTGACGCGGTGGTCTGGAAGCCGTCCGAGAAGACGCTCCTCACGGCGCTGGCGTGCCAGGCCCTGTTCGACGAGGCGGCCCGCCGCGCCAAGGCGCCGGCCGATCTCTCGATCGTCGTGCTGGGCGCCCGCGAGGTCGGCGAGGCGCTCGTCAACGACCCGCGCGTTCCGCTCGTCTCGGCCACGGGCTCGACCCGGATGGGCCGGCAGGTCGCCCCTCGCGTCGCCGCGCGGCTCGGTCGCTCGCTGCTCGAGCTCGGCGGCAACAACGCCGCGATCGTCGCCCCGAGCGCCGACCTCGACCTCGCGGTCCGCGGCATCGTGTTCTCCGCGGTCGGCACCGCGGGCCAGCGCTGCACCTCGCTGCGGCGGATCATCGTGCACGAGTCGGTCAAGGACGACCTCGTCGCCCGCCTCGCCGCCGCGTACGAGACCCTGCCGGTCGGCTCGCCGCTCGAGGCGTCGACCCTCGTCGGCCCGCTGATCGACGAGCCGGCAGCCGACGCGTTCACCGCTGCGATCGAGCAGGCGAAGACCGACGGCGGCACGCTCGTGACCGGCGGTGAGTCCGTGCCGGTCGGCGAGGGCGGTCACTACGTGCGGCCGGCGATCGTCGACATGCCGCGCCAGAGCGAGGTGGTCCGGACCGAGACGTTCGCGCCCCTGCTGTACGTGCTGACGTACGCCGAGCTCGATGAGGCGCTGCGCCTGCACAACGAGGTCGCGCAGGGCCTGTCGTCGTCGATCTTCACGCTCGACGTCCGCGAGGCCGAGACCTTCGTGTCGGCGATCGGATCGGACTGCGGCATCGCCAACGTCAACATCGGCCCGTCGGGAGCCGAGATCGGCGGCGCCTTCGGCGGCGAGAAGGAGACCGGAGGCGGCCGGGAGTCCGGATCGGACGCCTGGCGGAACTACATGCGCCGCACGACCAACACGATCAACTACTCGACCGAGCTGCCGCTCGCGCAGGGCGTCGAGTTCGTGTGATGGTCACCCCGACGCAGCTGCGGGCGCGGTTCGCCGAGGCGCTGTCGACCCTGTACGGCACCGAGGTGCCGGCGTACACGACCCTCGTCGAGGTCTCCCAGGAGGTCAACGCCGACGTCCTCGCCGCGGGTGGTGCCGATGCCGAACGGCTCGGATCGATCGAGCGGGTCACGGCCGAGCGGCACGGGGCCATCCGGGTCGGCACCCCGGAGGAGCTGGCCCAGGTCGCCCGGGTGTTCGGGGCATGCGGCATGCACCCCGTGGGCTTCTACGACCTGCGTGAGGCGACCCCGCCGATCCCGGTCGTGTCGACCGCGTTCCGCCCGGTCGACCGCGCCGAGCTCGCAGCAAACCCGTTCCGTGTCTTCACGTCGGTGCTCGTCGTGGACGACCGGCGCTTCTTCGACGAGCAGGTCGAGGCGGAGCTGCGGGAGTTCCTCGCGGCGCGCACCCTGTTCCCGCCGGAGCTCCTGGGCCTCGCCGACCGCATGGAACGTGACGGGAGCCTGCCACCCGCGGACGCCGACCGGTTCCTGGACCTCGCGACGCAGGCGTTCGCGCTCTCGCCCGAACCGGTCGACCGTGCCTGGTACGCCCGGCTCGAGGCCATCTCGAGCGTCGCGGCCGACATCGGCGGCGTGTCCTCGACCCACATCAACCACCTGACGCCGCGGGTGCTCGACATCGACGCGCTCTACGAACGGATGGAGGCCCGGGGGATCGCGATGATCGACCGCATCCAGGGGCCGCCGCGTACCGCTCCGGGGGTGCCCGACGTGCTGCTGCGGCAGACGTCGTTCCGCGCCCTGTCGGAGCCCCGCGCGTTTCGCGAGGAGGACGGCTCGGTCGTGGAAGGCGCGCTGCGCGTGCGGTTCGGTGAAGTCGAGCAGCGGGGCGTCGCGCTGACGCCGCGGGGCCGCGAGATCTACGACCGCGAGGGTCTCGCGGGTCTGCCGGCGACCGACGAGGCGCTCGACGCCGCGGACCTGGCGTACTACGTGCGCGACGAGGCGGGCGCTCTCTTGCCTCTCGTGTACGAGGACTTCCTGCCGAAGTCGGCGGCCGGCATCTTCGCCTCCAACCTCACGAGCGAGGGGCGTTCGGACAGCGCGCGGGAGGCCTCGGCGCGCGACGCCGCCTGGATGCGCGACGTGCTGGGCCGCGAGCTCCACGATCCGTACGCGCTGTACGAGGCGGAACGGGCGGCGCACCGCGGGCGCTGACGATCTCCTTCCGTGGTCGGCGGTTGTCGGCGGGTGTGGCGCGTCGACAGGCGGGTACTCCCTCGCGGACGTACGCCGAACGAGGAGACTCCATGACTGACGACGACCAGCGCCCCGCCACCACGACCGATGCGGGGGTCCCCGTCGCGAGCGACGAGCACTCGCTGTCGGTCGGTCCCGACGGTCCCTTGCTGCTGAACGACCACTACCTCATCGAGCAGATGGCGAACTTCAACCGGGAGCGCATCCCGGAGCGCCAGCCGCACGCCAAGGGCGGCGGCGCGTTCGGCACCTTCGAGGTCACCCAGGACGTCACGGCGTTCACGCGGGCGGCCGTGTTCGCACCCGGCACGAAGACCGAGGTGCTCTCGCGGTTCTCGACCGTCGCCGGCGAGCGTGGCAGCCCCGACACGTGGCGTGACCCGCGCGGCTTCTCGCTCAAGTTCTTCACGAGCGAGGGCAACTGGGACATGGTCGGCAACAACACGCCGGTCTTCTTCATCCGAGACCCGATGAAGTTCCAGCACTTCATCCGCTCGCAGAAGCGCCGCCTCGACAACAACCTGCGCGACCACGACATGCAGTGGGACTTCTGGACCCTCGTGCCGGAGTCGGCGCACCAGGTCGCGTGGCTCATGGGTGACCGCGGCATCCCGCGCACGTGGCGACACATGAACGGGTACTCCAGCCACACGTATTCATGGATCAACGAGGCCGGGGAGCACTCCTGGGTCAAGTACCACTTCAAGACCGACCAGGGCATCGAGACGTTCACGCAGGACGAGGCCGACCAGATGGCGTCGGCCGACACCGACTACCACCAGCGCGACCTCTTCGAGCACATCGAGGCCGGTGAGCACCCGAGCTGGACGCTGCACGTGCAGATCATGCCGTTCGACGACGCCAAGACGTACCGGATCAACCCGTTCGACCTCACGAAGGTGTGGCCGCACGCCGACTACCCGCTGCAGGAGGTCGGCAGGCTGACGCTCAATCGCAACGTCACCGACTACCACACCGAGATCGAGCAGGCCGCGTTCGAGCCGAACAACGTCGTGCCCGGCACGGGTCTCTCGCCGGACAAGATGCTGCTCGCGCGCGGGTTCAGCTACGCCGACGCGCACCGCGCGCGTCTGGGCGTCAACTACAAGCAGATCCCGGTCAACGCCCCGAAGTCGCCGGTGCACAACTACCAGAAGGACGGCGCGATGCGGGTGCAGAACGCGACCGATCCGGTGTACGCGCCGAACTCCTACGGCGGGCCGCAGGCCGATCCGAGTCGGACCGACGACGGCGGCCGCTGGCACGCCGACGGTGAGATGGTGCGCTCGGCGTACACGCTGCGCGAGGACGACGACGACTGGACGCAGGCCGGCACCCTGGTGCGCGAGGTCATGGACGAGGCCGCCCGCGGCCGACTCGTCGACAACGTTGTCGGCCACCTGCTGAACGGGGTCAGCGAGCCGGTGCTGGTGCGCGCGTTCGAGTACTGGCGCAACATCGACGGCGACGTCGGTGCGGCGATCGAGTCGGGGGTGCGCGCCAAGGCCGACGAGACCGATCCGAAGGCCGACGAGCAGGGCAACCCGGCGCGTTCGGACATGCAGAAGAAGGCCTGAAGCCAGGCCTATCTCGTGTTGTCCACACCCCCTCCGACGACGGAGCCGACGTGTCGGAGGGGGCTTGGAGACTGGTCCCATGTTCGAGGACCTGGCACCAGAAGACGTGCTCGCCGCGGTCGCGGCGGCCGACTTCGGTGCTGAGCCGTGGGATCACGGAGCCGCTCGAATCGATGCCGTCGTCGCGCTCGAGCGGCTGGTCCGTGTGGCGCAGGCGCGCATCGTCGAGCAGGTCGACAGCCTGTACCGCGACCGGCTGACCCACTATCTGCCGGGTGCGACCGACCATCGGTTGTCGGTCGCTGCCGAGGTGGCGATGGCTCGCAACGTCTCGCCGACCGCGGGTCGGTCGTTGTTCCAGCTGTCGATGGGCCTGCGCCTGATGCCGCACGCCCGCCGGGCCTTCGGTGACGGTGTCATCAGCGAGCCGACCGTGCGGGCCATCGTGCGCGAGCTCGAGCTGGTCTCCGAGGACACGATGGGACTCATCGACGACGGGCTGGCCCAGCACCTGCCGGGTCTGACCCCGAAACGCGCCGCGAACCTCGTCCGCGAGCTGTTGGTCACCCATGACCAGGTCGCGGCCGAGGAGCGCTCACGGAAGGCGAGGGCCGACCAGTGGGTGGCCTACTATCCCGAGGCCGACGGCGTCGGCACCCTGGTGGCGCACGGACCGGCCGAGCAGCTCGTCGCCCTGCACGACTCCCTCCAGCGGCATGCCGATTCCCGTCGGGCGAAGGGCGATCCGCGTGACCGAGGGCAGATCATGCTGAGCTCGCTGTTCGAGCGCGGCACGGGCCTGGTTCAGGTCGAGGGGTGTGACGTCGAGCTGTCGGTCGTGATGCCGATCGAGGCACTGCAGGGCGATGCGGTCGCCGCCCACTTGTCCGGGCACGGCCCGATCACCCCAGGCGTGGCGGCGCAGATCGTCGACGCCGGCACCGTGAAGTGGTTCCGGCGACTGTTCACCGACTCCGCGGGCAACCTCGACAGTCTCGACGTCCGGCGACGGTGCTTCACCGGCACCCTCGCCCACTGGGTCAAGACTCGCGACCACGACATGTGCCGACAACCGGGTTGCGCGTGTCGAGC
>JAHEXN010000246.1 GCA_023252095.1 Actinomycetes bacterium
CGTCAGCCCCGCCTTCAGACCCCGCTCAATCACCAACCGCTCCGGCTCGGTCAAACGAGAACCAGGCATCTCCACCTCCGGTAGTCACAACATCTTGCAACTACCGGTTGAGACCGCCGGGTCAAAGTGACCACATCTGGATGGGTCAGCGGCCGGTCCAGTGCGGGGTGCGCTTCTCGGCGAAGGCCGCGACGCCCTCGCGGGCGTCGTCGGAGAGGATCACGGGGCTCGCGAGCTCGCTCTGCCGGGCGAAGCCCTCCTCGAGCGACCAGGTCGGGGCCGCGTCGACGATCTGCTTGCCGACCGTGACCGACAGAGGCGCGTTGGCGGCGACCTTCCTCGCGAGGTCGAGGGCTGCGTGCAGTGCCTGCCCCGGCTCGACGACGGTGTTGACCAGGCCCAGCTCGGCCAGCCGTCGGGCGGGCAGCGGCTCCGCGACGAGGGCGAGCTCCATCGCGACCGGGCGCGGCAGGCGGACGGCCGTACGCCAGAGCCCGCCGGCTGCGGCGAGCAGACCTCGCTTGGCCTCGGGCAGCCCGAAGATCGCGTCGTCCGCGGCCACGACGAGATCGGCGCAGAGCACGAGCTCGAACCCGCCGGCCAGCGCTGGGCCCTCGACCGCAGCGATCGTCGGCTTGGTGGGTGGTTCGGCCGTGAGCCCGAGCGGGCCGCGGCGGTCCGTCACGGGGATCTCGCCGCGGTGCGCGCCGGAGAGGTCCATCCCGGCACAGAACGTGCCGCCCGCACCGGTCAGCACGATGACCCGCACGGAGGCATCGGCCTCGGCGTCGTCGACCGCGCGCTCCAGGGCGAGCGCCATGGGCCGGTCGACCGCGTTGCGCACCGCGGGGCGGTCGAGCGTGATGACCAGGACCTCGCCGTCGTCACCCGCACGGTCTGTGCGCACCGTCGCGGGAGGAGGCGGCGGCAGGTCGGCGGGAGGCGCGTCGTCCAGCACGAGCCGGTCGTCGTCGAGTCGGATCGTGCGCCGCAGCGGGTCGGTCTGCGTCAGCATCGCGACCTCCGCCGGATCCTCGCGGCGCAGCAGGACGCGGTCGCCGGACGGCGTGATTACCGAGACGATGACGGCCTCCGGGTCGCCGGTGCGACCGAAGGGCACCGTGACGGCCTCGACGACCGCCGTGCCGTCGAGGGTCCCGAGCGCGCGGCGCGCGGGAGGCCGCCTGAACGCAGGCTTGAGGTGCGCGAACGGACGGCGCGGCGGCGTGGCCGAGTAGACGCCGAGCGCGTGCTTGGTCGCGTACCAGCCGAGCGAGCTCGAGAGCCCGAGCTCCTCCGGCGCCTCCCGCAGCAGCGGCACCATGGTCGAGACGGCGTGCAGGCCGTAGTTGTTGCCGGGCCCGCCGGCCGAGGTCAGGCCACCGGTCACCGTCAAGGGTCGTGTCGGGTCGGCCCACGGCAGCCCGAGCGCCTTCGCCCCGAGCTGCACGGCGGCGGGGAAGCACGAGTAGAGGTCGATCGGTCCGAGGTCCTCGGCGGTGATGCCCGCGTGGTCGAGGGCTGCGGACGCCGCTGCCGCGATCGCGGGTGACTCCGCGAGATCGGCGCGCTCGGAGACGAACCACTCGTCGGTCGCCGAGGCGCCGGCGTGCAGGAAGACCCACCGGTCCTGGGGCACGCCTGCCGCCTGCGCCGCCGCGACGCTCGCCACGATGACGCCCGCCGCGAGGTCGACCTGCAGGTTGGCGCACATGAGCTTCGTGTAGGGATCGCTGATCCGGCGGTTCTCGGGAGTGGGAGCGGCGATCTCCTCTGCCGACCGGGCGGTGGGGTCCCACGCGTACGGATTGCGGGAGGCGACCTCGCTGCCGCGGGCCCAGAGGTCGGCGATGCGGTGCTGGTGATCGTCGACCTTCTCGCCGGCGGCGCCGCGCAGCGCGGACTCGATCAGGGCGTAGACGTAGATCGGCGCGCCGAGGCCGACTCCCGTCTCGACCTCGCTGTTGGCCGGGCGGTCGAGCCCGATCTCGCGGCCGGGTGCGGCGTCCTCGGGCTGCTGCGTCCAGTCCGGGTCGCGGCCCATCTTCTGCAGCGCCGCGACGGTCGAGCCGGCCTCGGCTCCCGACACGAGCACGACGTGGGCGGATCCGTCCACGACCTGCTGGGCCGCGTCGTTGAGCGCGAGCTGCGCGCCGTCGCCGCCGTACTGCGAGGTCTGCACTGTGGCGGCCTCCGTCGCACCGACGAGCGCCGCGACGGCACCGGCTTGGTCGCGGTAGGCCCACGAGGCGCTCGGCACGGCGTAGACGACATCGGCCGCAGCGAGCAGGTCGGCCGTGCCACCCGCGTCGGTCGCGGCCCGGCGCAGTGCCTCGGCCGACAGTGCGGTCGGCTCGAGCGGCGACCCCAGGTCCGGGGTGCGCTGCACGACCTGACCCACGCCGATCACGACGGGGGTCGTGGGGTCGAGCAGGGTGCCGGTGCGTTCGTGGAGGACGGGCTCCTCGGGCACCCGCAGCGTCGCGGCGCCGCCCTCGAGCATCGCGGCGAGGGCCGCCAGCGACTCCTGCAGTGCGGTCTCGACGCTGCGTACCGCGGTCAGGCCAATGGGTCCGCGCACCGGAGCGCCGTCGAGCGCACCGTCCATCCGCACGGCGGTGCCACCCGCATGCGGGGCGATCGAGCACCAGAGGCCCACCGTGATCCCCATCGGCCCGGTGCCGCGCAGTGCGTAGCCCGTGTCGTCGGCTCGCTCCACGTGCCACCGGGCCTGGGCCGGAATGTCCATCAGCGAGATCTGCTGCACGAACTCGGCCTCCGGCTCGATGCGGTCCGGACGCTCGCCGCGCCAGGCGACGTGGAGCGTGAGCCAGTCGGCTGTGCGGTCGAGGTCGCGCACGAGCTCGGCAACCAGGACGGGAGGCGCGGCGATGAACCGCTGGCTGCTGACGGCTCGGGCGTAGGCGTCGACGCCCGTGGGAGTCGGAAGGTCGACCACGACGCTCCCGGCGTCGACCGCCTGACGTGAGCCGCCGACCGCGGAGCCGATCGTGTCGACGGCGGTGCGGGTCAGGGCGCGCGCGACGACACGGGCGCTCTGGGCGCGTCGGACGAGGCGGTCACGGGAGGAGGCGGGCATCGGTGACGTCTTTCGGTCTGGTCGGACTGTTTAGTCATGATGGCGGCCCGGTGCCCGACTTCGCAACCCGCGGAGTGCGGGACGGGTCGACTAGGGTGCGGCCATGGTGGCGACGCAGCGCGCGCAGCAGCAGCGGTCGGTCACGACCCGCGCGAGGGTGGTCGAGGCGGCGTTCGACTGCCTGCTCGACGGCGGCTACGCGGCCACCACGGTCGGTGCCGTCCAGGCGCGCGCCGGCGTCGCGCGAGGCACGATGCTGCACCACTTTCCGACGCGCAGCGCGCTGATGGCCGGCGTCGTCGAGGACATCATCGAGCGCCGCCTCGAGGTGCTCGGCGACAGCCCGGCGGCCGACGGCCTTCATGCCGCGTCCTGGGACGAGGTCGTCGACCTCGTCTGGCGCGAGCTCCGGAGCCCTGCCTACACCGCTGCCCTCGAGCTGTGGGTCGCCGCGCGCACCGATCCCGAGCTGCGCGAGGCGCTCGTGCCGCTCCAGCACCGCATCTTCGTCGCGGTGCACCGCAGCATCACGATGCTCGTGGGGGAGGACCACCCGCAGGCGGCGATGCTCGTGCAGTTCACGATCGACCTGCTCACCGGCTCGCACCTGGCCGGCGTGCTCGAGCCGCGTCTCGGCACCGATCGGGTCGTCGAGGCCTGGAAGGTCGCGCTCCGCGCGCTCGCCGACGCGTGGGGCGAGCCCATCTGACGCTCGTCGACCGTGACGGGTGTCTCCCGGCCCCGAGGTTTCGTCCTCGCCGCGCGTGGCATACCGTGGGTACGGTAATGCGACATCACAGATGTCTCATCCCACTTGTCAATCATGATCGGGAGATGCTCATGACGATCGCACCGGACGCGTTCCGTACCGCCCTCGACGCCGACGACGAGCTCGCGCGCCTGCTGACCTCGTCGCAGAAGCTGTCGTACGACCCGCAGACCGAGGTCGACTGGGAGACCCCGCTCGACCCCGGCCACTACGGTCTGAACCCCGAGTGGTCCACCCTCTACGGCACCGATCTCTGGGACGAGATGACCGAGGACCAGCGGGTCGCGCTGACGCGTCACGAGGTCGGCTCGATCATGAGCACCGGCATCTGGTTCGAGATGATCCTGCAGCAGATGCTGCTGCGCGAGCAGTACACGGCCGACGTCACGGGCTCGGAGTTCCAGTTCGCGCTGACCGAGATCGCCGACGAGTGCCGCCACTCCCTGATGTTCGCCCGGGCCTGCCAGACGATGGGCGTCCCCCACTACGTTCCGCCGCGCCCCGTCGTGGAGGCGGCCCGCGGCCTGAAGAGCCTCGCGAAGGCGGAGGTCGCGTACGGCGCGATCCTCGTCGCCGAGGAGATCCTCGACGTGATGCAGCGCGACTGGATGCGTGGCGAGGACGTCCTGCCGATCGTCCGCACGACGAGCAAGATCCACGTCGTGGAGGAGGCGCGCCACATGAAGTTCGCGCGGCACGAGATCCGTCAGCACCTCGAGGGCGCCAGTGCCCTGCGCCGCCGGCAGAGCGCCTGGGTCATCGCGACCGCCGCGTTCGTCATCGTCAAGAGCATGGTCAACCCCGCGGTGTACGAGAACGTCGGCCTCGACCGCAAGCGTGCCCTCGAGGCCGCCAAGGGCAACGAGCACCACCACAACCTGATGCGCCTGAGCTGCGTGCACCTCATGGACTTCCTGTCCGACGTGGGTCTCCTGACGCCGGCAGCGATGCGCCGGTACCGCGCCGTCCACATGCTCTGACCCGGATCGGAACCGCCCGTGACCTACGTCGTCACCCAATCGTGCTGCAACGACGCATCCTGCATGTCGGTGTGCCCGGTCAACTGCATCCACCCGGCCCCGGGGGAGCCCGACTTCGGCCGCACCGAGATGGTCTACGTCGACCCCGACACCT
>JAHEXN010000247.1 GCA_023252095.1 Actinomycetes bacterium
ACTGGCGTGCCCTCGCGCTGCCACTCCCGCTGGGCGTCGAGCACGAGGTGGGCCGGAAGGGAGCCATCGGCGCGCACGACGCGCCACCACGGCACGCCGTGGCCGTCACGGGCCATGACACCACCGACCTGGCGCGGACCACCGCGCCCGATCTCCTCGGCGATCAGCCCGTAGGTCATGACGTGGCCAGGAGAGATCGCCTCGACGATGCGCAGCACCGCCTCGGCGAACTCCTCGCTGGCCACGGACGTCAGGTGGAGATCGTCAGTACGTGGGCTGGCTCGGGTCGATCTGGTTGACCCAGGCCACGACGCCGCCGCCAACGTACACGGAGTCGGAGTAGCCGGCGCCCTTGAGGACCGCGAGCGCCTCGGCCGACCGCACGCCCGACTTGCAGTGCAGGACGACCTGCGTGTCCTGCGACAGCTGCGCGAACGCGTTGCCGTTGAGGAACTCACCCTTGGGGATCAGGATCGAGCCCGGGATGTGGTTGATGTCGCGCTCGACCGGCTCACGCACGTCGACCAGCACGAAGTCGCGCCCGCCGTCGTTCCGCTCCTTCAGCCAACCGTCGAGCGTGGCGACGCTGATCGTGGAGTCGGCAGCCGCCTCGGCGGCCTCGTCGCTGATGGCGCCGCAGAACGCCTCGTAGTCGTCGAGCAGGGCGGTCGGCAGCACGCCGTTCGGGTCACGACGGATCTTGAGCGTCGCGTACCGCATCTCGAGCGCGTCGTACGTCATCAGACGGCCGATCAGCGGGTCACCGATGCCGGTGATGAGCTTGATGGCCTCGGTGACCATGATCGAGCCGATCGAGGCGCACAGGACACCCAGCACGCCACCCTCGGCGCACGACGGGACCATGCCCGGCGGCGGCGGCTCGGGGTAGAGGTCGCGGTACTGCGGACCCTCCTGGGCCCAGAACACGCTGACCTGGCCCTCGAAGCGGTAGATCGAGCCCCACACGTAGGGCTTGCCCAGGATCACGGCCGCGTCGTTGACGAGGTAGCGCGTCGCGAAGTTGTCGGTGCCGTCGACGATCAGGTCGTACTGGGCGAAGATCTCCAGCACGTTGTCGTTGTCGAGGCGCTCGTTGTGCACGATCGTCGTGACGTACGGGTTGGTCTCGGCGACCGACTCCGCGGCGCTGACGGCCTTGGGACGGTCGATGTCGGACTGCCCGTGGATGATCTGGCGCTGCAGGTTCGACTCGTCGACGACGTCGTCGTCGATGATGCCGAGCGTGCCCACACCGGCGGCGGCCAGGTACAGCAGCGCGGGGCTGCCGAGGCCACCGGCGCCGATGACCAGCACCTTGGCGTTCTTCAGACGCTTCTGACCGATCATCCCGACGTCGGGGATGATCAGGTGACGGCTGTAACGACGCACTTCGTCGATCGTCAGCTCGTCGGCGGGTTCCACCAGGGGCGCGACCACGGCAACTCCTCGTTCGGTCTCGATGTCGCTGGTGTCAACAGCACCCGCCGCGGATGTGTTCCACGGCCGGGCGCGACGTCGCACCAGAATGACTCCATTGTCCCGGGCCGCCGGGAGTGCCCGCGACCGAGGTCCGCGTCCTGAGATGACCGCCGGGTAGCATCGCCGACGTGACCGACGCCCCGACTGTGACGAGCCAGGAGGGCCGACCCCGATCGGGCCGACTCCCCCGCTCCGCCCGCAAGGCCCAGCTGCTCGACGTCGCCCTCACGGTCTTCGTCGAGCAGGGGTACCACGCGGCCTCGATGGACGAGATCGCCGAGCGTGCCGGCGTGTCCAAGCCCGTGCTCTACCAGCACTTCCCGGGCAAGCTCGACCTGTACCTCGCGCTGATCAACACGGCCTGCGACACCGTCATCGAGGGCGTCCGCACGGCTCTCGCCTCGACGCACGACAACCGTCGACGCGTGCGCGCCACGATGGAGCTGTGGTTCGACTACGTCGCGCGCGACGACGCCCCCGTGCGCCTCGTGTTCGAGTCCGACCTCACGAGCGACCCCGAGGTCCGCGACCAGCTCGACCGCGTCACGACCGAGTCCGCGACCGCGATCGCCGAGGTCATCCGCGAGGACGCCGGTCTGTCCGACGAGGCCTCGCACCTGCTGGCCGTCGCCCTCGTGAGCATGGGCCAGGTCAGCGCCCGCCACTGGCTCGACTCCGCCTCCACCGTGTCCCGGGAGGACGCCGTGCGCATGCTCGCGACGCTCGCCTGGCGCGGCATCGGCGGGTTCCCCAAGGACGAGCCGCCCACCGCCTGATCCCCCTTGCCGGGGAATTCCCACCTCGGCGCCACGGTTCCCACCCACGCACACCCCGAACGGAAGGACCCCTCCATGGAGGTCAAGATCGGCGTCCAGAACGCCGCCCGCGAGCTGTCGGTCGAGACGACGAGCAGCCCTGAGCACCTGCTCGAGGAGCTCGCCAAGTCGATCAAGGACGAGTCGCTGTTCACGCTGACCGACGAGAAGGGCACGACGGTCGCGGTGCCGGCCGACAAGATCGCGTACCTGAACTTCACGGCCGACGCCGGCCGCCCGGTCGGGTTCGGCCAGGTCTCGGCGATGTGACCGGGCTGGCGCCACCCGCCAGGGTGGCGTCAGCTGGCGAGGCCGAGGCGGTCCATACGGGCCGCGTGCGCCTCGGTCAGGCGCGTGAACATGCGGCCGATCGCCGCGAGGTCCATGCCCGGGGAGTCCACGCCGCCGACCAACAACGCGCTGAGCTCGTCGCGCTCAGCGACGACCATCTGGGCCTGGCTCAGCGCCTCGCCCATCAGGCGGCGACCCCACAGGGCCAGCCGTCCGCCGACCTTGGGGTCGACCTCGATCGCGCCGCGCACGGCGTCGATCACGAACTCGCTCGACCCCGTACCGCTCATCGTCTCGAGCACGAGCTCGCGGGTGTCGGCGTCCAGGAACGCTGCGATCTCGCGGTAGAAGTCGGCGGCCAGGCCGTCGAACACGAAGGCCTTCACGAGACCCTCGAGCCAGTCGGCCGGCCGTGTCTTGGCGTGGAACGCCTCGAACGTCGCCGCGAACGGGGTCATGCGCGCGTACGGGTCCTCGCCGAGCTCGACGAGCCGGTCGCGCAGCTGGACGAAGTGCCCGAACTCCGAGGTCGCCATCGCCGCGATCTCGACCTTGGTGCGCAGGTCGGGCGCCATCTTGGCGTCCTCGGCGAGCCGCTCGCAGGCGATGATCTCGCCCGAGGACAGCAGTCCGAGCAGCTCGACGATCCCGTTGCGGTAGTCGGGGTCGTCGAAGGCGGGGTTCGAGGTCGCCGGGCTCGCGGCGGGGGCCTGATCTGCGTCGCTCATGATGTCCGCAGCGTAGCGCCCGCACGCGCCATGGCCCTGCGGATGCGGCCCTGACAGCGAGTGGCCGGTACTCTGGAGGTGCCCCTTCGGGCCGTATCTGGGTCGTGAGCACATCGGACGACGTCGTCTGCCCATCACGACACGCACCGATTCATCCCGTTCACCACTCTCACGATTCGAGAAGACACTGACCACCTTCACCGATCTGGGCGTCCTGCCCGAGATCGCCGACGCCCTCAGCGACGTCGGCATCACGTCCCCGTTCCCCATCCAGGAGATGACGCTCCAGGTCGCCCTCATGGGCACCGACCTCATCGGTCAGGCGCGCACCGGCACCGGCAAGACGCTGGCGTTCTCCATCCCCGTCATCCAGCGCGTCGTCGCTCCGGCCGACGAGGGCCACGACCAGCTCGCCGCGCCCGGCAAGCCCCAGGCCCTGATCGTCGCCCCCACCCGTGAGCTCGCGCTCCAGGTGGCCAACGACGTCAAGCTCGCCTCCAAGAACCGCGGCACCCGCAACCTCACGATCTACGGCGGCGTGCCCTACGAGGGCCAGCTGGAGGCGCTCGAGTCCGGCGTCGACATCGTCGTCGGCACGCCGGGCCGCATCCTCGACCTGGCCAACCGTCGCGCCCTCGACCTGTCGCACGTCAAGTGCGTCGTGCTCGACGAGGCCGACGAGATGCTCGACCTGGGCTTCCTGCCCGACGTCGAGTCGATCCTGTCCAAGACGTCCCCTGAGCGCCAGACGATGCTGTTCAGCGCCACGATGCCCGGGGCGATCGTCACGCTGGCCCGCAAGCACATGCGGCACCCCATGAACATCCGCGCCGAGAGCGGCGAGGACAACCAGATGGTGCCGACCACGGCCCAGTTCGTCTTCCAGGCCCACGACCTCGACAAGCCCGAGATCGTCGCCCGCATCCTGCAGGCCGACGACGCGACCCAGGTCATCGTGTTCACGCGCACCAAGCGGCAGGCCCAGCGTCTGGCCGACGACCTCATCGACCGCGGCTTCCCGGCGGCTCCGCTGCACGGCGACATGGCGCAGAACGCGCGCGAGAAGGCGCTGCAGCGCTTCCGTGAGGGCGGCGTGCAGACCCTCGTCGCCACCGACGTCGCGGCGCGCGGCATCGACGTCGCCGGTGTCAGCCACGTCATCAACTACACGTGCCCCGAGGACGACAAGACGTACGTGCACCGCATCGGTCGCACGGGCCGCGCGGGCCTGACCGGCAGCGCCGTCACATTCGTCGACTGGGCCGACATCCAGCGCTGGAAGCTCATCAACAAGACGCTCGGCCTGCCGTTCGAGGACCCGCTCGAGACGTACTCGAACTCCGAGCACCTGTTCCACGACCTCGGCATCCCGCGCGACGTCAAGGGTCGGCTCAAGCCGGCCACGCCCCGCCCCAAGGAGGACAAGCCCTCCGGCGGTCGCGGCGGCCAGGGTGGTCGCGGAGGCAACCAGGGCTCCGGCCGTGGCAACGGCGGCGGCCAGCGCACCAGCGGCCCGCGCGACGGCGGCACGACGACGGCGGAGAAGCCTCAGGGCGAGGGCGGCGCGAGCCGCAACCGGCGTCGTCGCCGCACCCGCAGCGGCGCGTCATCCGCCGGCCGGT
>JAHEXN010000248.1 GCA_023252095.1 Actinomycetes bacterium
GGGTCAGGGTAGGTCGACCGGCACCTACTGGCGCGTTCGGCGTCGGCGGATCGCCGCACGGTAAAGCGAGAGACGCGTCTGGCGGGGCGGCCGGAGGTAGATCGCGCAGGCGGCCAGCAACGGGGTGACGCAGACGAGCAGGGACGTGAGCCAGAACGGGCCGTCGCGGTAGGACAGCACGACGCCGACGACGGTCAGCACGAGGGCGATCGCCGCCACCAGCCGTCCGATCGCGTACGCACGCGAGATCCCCATGCCGCTCCGTCCCAGCGCGTTCTCCCCCGCGCCTCCACCCGAGTGTCAGGTCCGTCGACGACGCTACTGGCCGAGCCCAGCGTCCGCATCGCGAGGCGCGCCCAGGCGTGTTCCAGATCACCTCCGGCGAGACGATCTCAGGCCGCGTGCTTACCCTGTGGGTGTGCAGACTCCGAAGCCGCGACTCACGCGAGCCGACGACACCGCCACCGTGCGGATCAACGACGTCCGCGCGTTGCGCCAGGACTTCATGCGGTTCATGCTCCCCCACCGGTTCGCGATGGAGGAGGTCGTCACCAAGCTCACGATCCTGCGCGACGAGTTCGCGATGATGCACGACTACAACCCGATCGAGAACATCGCGTCCCGGCTGAAGTCGCCCGACAGCATCGCCGAGAAGATGGAGCGCAAGGGCTCGGAGCCGACCTTCGCGTCGATCCGGGAGACGATCACCGACATCGCCGGAGTGCGGGTCACGTGCAGCTTCGTCTCCGACGTCTACCACGTGTTCGAGCTGCTGACCTCGCAGTCCGACCTGACGGTGCTCGACGTCCGCGACTACATCCAGGAGCCCAAGCCGCACGGCTACCGGAGCCTCCACACACTGATCCAGGTGCCTGTGCACCTCACCGACGGGCCGCTGCCCGTCACGGTCGAGGTGCAGTTCCGCACCATCGCGATGGACTTCTGGGCCAGCCTCGAGCACAAGATCCACTACAAGTACCGCGGTGCGGTGCCGGCCGACCTCGCCGACCGTCTGCGTGACGCCGCAGCGACGGCCAACGCGCTCGATGCCCTCATGCTCGACCTCCACGAAGAGGTCAAGTCGCTCGACGGCGAGGGCGTGGCCACGCTGCCGGACGACATCCGGCGCGGCCTCAACGCCGACGACATCGAGCCCTCGGCGGCCCTGATCGCCCAGCTGCGACGTCTGGCCGACGGCGACGGCCGGTACTAGCCGGCCAGCACCGTGACGACCGGCTCGTGGAGCACCGGGAAGCTCACGGAGGCGGCGATGAAGCAGTTGGCGCTCGCCTCGGCGTGGATCTGCTGCGCGAGCCCACGCTGCGCCGGGTCGGTGATCGTGACGCGCGGGTGCAGCGTGACCGAGGTGAACCGGCCGCCGTCGCCGACCTGCTCCATCGTGCCCGTGGCGGAGTCGCGGTAGTCGACCACGACGATGCCGTGCTTGACCGCCGAGTGGAGGTACGACAGCAGGTGGCACTGGGCGAGCGCCGCGAGCAACAGCTCCTCGGGATTCCACCGGTCGGCGCTCCCCCGGAACGGCACGTCGGCCGATCCAGCCAGCTCGGGCTTGCCGTCGGCACGGACGACGACGTCTCGGCCGTACGACCGGTAGCCGCTCGTGCCCTCGCCCCGATTGCCCCGCCAGTCGACGTCGACGGCGTAGTGGTGGTCCACGGTGCTCCTCAGCGGTCGGGCCGCACGCCGGCGGCACTCTGCTCGACGATCTTGGCGATGCGCGCGGACCGCGTCTCGGGCTTGCGCGCCAGCGCGACCTGCGTGAGTGCGAACTTGCGCGCGCTCCGCGAGAGCGCGTCCCAGAACTCCCGTGCCCTCGGCGAGGCGTCGAGGGCGGCCGTGAGCTCGTCGGGCTCGACACCGGCCTCCGGTCCGTCGAGCACCGACCACATGCCGTTGGCCTTGGCCGCGTCGATCATGGCGACGCCGGCAGGCTGAAGCCGGCCCTCGGACTCGAGCCGGGCGACACGTGCCTTGTTGGTGGCCGCCCATGCGCTGCGTGCCTGGCGACGGGTGAACCAGATCTGAGAGCCGGCTTCGGTGCTCGAGCGCGTCTGGCCGTCGATCCAGCCCCAGCAGAGTGCCTCGCACACGGCGTCCTCGTAGGCCATGCGGCCGTCGCGACCCGTGCGGTCGTCGATCCGCACCCACACGCCACCGCCGGACTGATGGTTCTCGGCGAGCCAGGCTCCCCATGCCTCGGCTGACTCCGGATGGAGGACGGCGGCGGTGCCCCTGGCGCTCACGCCAGCACCTCGGAGAGGCGATACCCCACGACTTCCTCGAGCTGGGCGTACGTGCACGAGGCCGGCTCACGGTCGGGCCGCCAGCGCTTGAACTGAGCAGTGTGCCGGAAGCGCGCGTCCTCCCCCGGTCCCTCCATGTGCTCGTAGCCGACCTCGGCGACACGCGTGGGCGCGAGCGGGACGAAGGAGAGATCCTTGCCCGACGACCACCGGTTCTGGCCCATCTCGATCGCCGACCAGGGGTGGTCGGCCAGGTCGACCACGTCGGGCGACAGCTCGGTGACCAGCTCGGCGCGCCGTGCCGCGGTGAACGAGGCCGCGACGCCCACGTGGTGCAGGGAGCCGTCGGAGGAGTACAGCCCGAGCAGCATCGAGCCGAGCAGGGGCTGGCCGTCGGTGGACGTCTTGTGGAGGCGGTAGCCCGCGATGACGACGTCGGCGGTGCGCGCGTGCTTGACCTTCAGCATCGTGCGACCGTTCGGCACGTACACGGAGTGGAGCGGCTTGGCGATGACTCCGTCGAGCCCGGCGCCCTCGAACTGGTGGAACCACGCCTCGGCCTCGGCGGCGTCGCGCGTGACCCGCGTGAGGTGCAGCGGCGCCGTCACACCCGTGAGGAGGCTCTCGAGCCGGGCCCGACGCTCGCGCAGCGGGGCGTCCAGGAACGACTCGTCGCCCTCCGCGAGCAGGTCGAAGGCGACGAAGCTGGCTGCAAGAGAGCTGGACAGCTCGGTGACACGGGACGTTGCCGGGTGGATCCGCTGGCTCAGGAGATCGAACTCGAGACGGTCGCCCGAGACGACCACGAGCTCGCCGTCGAGCACGCACCGTTCCGGCAGCTGCTCACGGACCGCCTCGACGACGTCCGGGAAGTAGCGCGTGAGTGGCTTGGTGGAACGGCTCGTCAGCTCGATCTCGTCGCCGTCGCGGAACACGAGGCAGCGGAACCCGTCCCACTTGGGCTCGTAGAGGAACCCCCCGTCAACCGAGTCGGCGGCGGGCACCCGCGGTGTCGACTTGGCAAGCATCGGCGTCACAGGCGGCATCACAGGCAGGTCCACGGCGTCAGCGTAAGGCCGGAGTCGGACGGTTTGAAGGGAAGCCAAGCGGGAGCCATTGACCCCACCACTTGATTCAATCCCCGCATGGGACGACGCAGGGCCTACCCACGACGGCAGTTTCAGCGCCTGCTCCGTGCATGGGCCAGGAAGAAGATTCGGCCGATCTGCTTCATCGCCGCGATGCTGATCGCCTTTGCGATCATCCTCACGTGGTGGTTCAGCCTCTTCGCGGGTGATCGCGCCTGGCCGTTCTACGTGCTCGGCACACTCCACGCGGCCTTGGTGGTCGCGGTGGGATCGACCCTGATCATTGCCTTCCTCGTCCAGGAAGCCACCGCGATTCATCAGCTCCGCGGAGCTTGGGGCGAGGAGTTCACTCGCGATGAGTTGAAAAAGGCGCGGCGGCGGAAGCTCGTCTGGGGCTGGGCCGACAGCATCGATCTCCAGCGAGGCGACATCGACCACTTGGTGGTAACCCGGAACGGTGGTGTGGTCGCGCTCGACTCGAAGTGGCGCTCTGCGGCGACCGACGACGACCGCCGACGCATCATCGCTGATGCCAAGTCGGTCAAGCTCCGCGCCACGGGGGTCGTACAGACCCATCTGAGGAAGGAGAGCGGTCGGCACCGAACCGCCGGGCGTCACGTCCACGTGACCGTTGCCGTCGTTGTCTGGGGGGCTCTGCAGGACGACGTCCGCTCTGGCCTCGAGGTGGACGGCGTGGCCATCGTGAAGGGCCTCGAGCTCGTCTCGTGGCTCAAGCAACGTGAGGGTGAAGCAATCGATCGTGCTGCGGCGCGACAACTTCTCAGCAGCGTCGAGTCAAGCCGTACAGCGGTCCCTGCCTAGTACACCGTCGATTCGCACATCGACTGGAAGCGCAGCGAAAAGTGTCGGTGGTGGTGTCTAGGTTGGGGTCATGTCCAGCACCGTTCCGTCGCCGCGTGACCTGATGGGTCTGGCGCGTGATCGGGCGATGGCTGAGGCGGCTGAGTGGCGGGCGATGCTGGAGTTCCGTGACGCTGAGGTGGCCCGGATCGAGGCGATGGACGTGACTGCGATGCGCAAGCAGGTGGAGCGGTCGGCGATCGCGGTCGAGCTGGGGCTGAGTCTGGGTCTGTCGGCGGGTCAGGTGGTGCAGAAGCTGGCCACGGCCGAGCGCCTGCGTGACCTGGCGCCGTTGACGTGGTGGGCCTTCGGACGCGGGCGCATCGACGCCGCCAGGGCCCGAGAGATCTCCTTGACGCTGGAGCGGTTGGAACGCGCCGAGTCCCATCACCGGTTGGACGGTGTCGTCGTGGCGTATGCCAGCTCCCACACGGTGGTCGAGCTCCGGGCCTGGCTGCGGCGGTTCGTGACGCGGGTCGAGGCCGACCTGGCGATCGAGCGGGCCAACGAAGAGCGCGAGAAGAGGTATGTGGAGGTCGTGCAGGTCGAGGACTCCATGGCGTGGCTGAACGCCTACCTCCCGGCCCATCAGGCAGCCGCGATCCAGACCCGCCTGAAGCGCACCGCGAAGGCGTTGGGTACTGATGACGACCGTTCGAAGGCCCAGCGTGAGGTCGATCTGTTCGTCGAGGCGTTGCTGAACAACCCGG
>JAHEXN010000016.1 GCA_023252095.1 Actinomycetes bacterium
CGAGGAGGGGCGCGTCGTGCTCGACGCGGCCACCGAGTCGCTCATGCGGATCGACTTCGGTCTGCACGCCCTCCCGGCGGAGCAGCAGCGCGCGGCGTTCGAGATCCTCCGCATCCTCCGCACCACGGACTTCGAGGGCTGAGACCACCACCGGCGAAGCCGGTCAGCGAAGTCGTCGAGTGGTGTCCGAGGAACGAGGACGGCGTATCGAGACGCTGCCCGCGTGACCTCGTGCGGGTAGGACCGGCCGGTGGGACCGGGTGCCTGCAGGTGCGGGGGTCTCGATACGCCGGCTCGCTAGCGCTCGCCGAGCACTCGACCAGCGATTGGGTCACCACCGGGTGGTGCGGCTCAGCGTGGTTGCTCCTCCCCGAGCTCGCGCCAGATGTAGAAGGCGCGCTCGCCAGTGATGGGGTCGCTCTGCGTGAAGCCGTGGCGCAGGTAGAACCTCAGGGCGTCGACGTCGGGCTCGTCGACGCCGATCTCGACCATGCCGGCACCGCGATCCTCCGCGTCGGCCACCAGCCGCGTGATAAGCGCGGTGCCGAGCCCCTGGTCGCGCAGTGCGGGGCGCACGTAGAGCTCCTCGAGCATCACGACCGGCCCGTCGTACCAGACGCTCGGCCGCTCCACGGTCAGCGCCAGTCCGTCCGGTCCATCACCGGCGAGCAGCACCCGGATCGATCCGTCAGCGAGCTTGGCCCGTACGCGGTCGGTCAGCTCCTCGACCGGAGGAACCGGGGTCTCGAACTCGGTGTTGAAGTCCCACAGCATCGCCGCCACGGCGGCCGCATCAGCCGCCGTGGCGGTGCGTACCTCAGGCATCAGCCTCGACATCGAGCAGGAACGCCGCGCCGAGCGTGGCCTCGGGGATGCCGAAGCCCTCGACGAGCGTGAGCAGGTGCGGGCGGAGCTTGTCGAGCTGGTCGTTGAGCAGCGACGTGACGGTCTTGGCGCGGGCGTCCGAGAGGCGGTTGTGACCCATGAACCAGGCCAGGTCGTCCTCGATCACGCTGAGCGCGTAGAGCGTGCAGACCTCGCGCAGCAGGTTGGCCGCGTCCTCGTCCTCGCACCGGGCGATGCCGGCCGTGAACGCCTCGAGCACGATGCGGTCGATGTGCACGCGGCCGCACCGGATGACGTGGTCCTGGGCGTTGTTGAAGATGCGGAACGCCTCGGGGCCGTCGGCCCCTGCGGCGCGCTGCAGGCGACGGGCCGCGGTCTCGATGACGTGCTGCTCGCGGTCCTCGAACAGGCTCAGCTGGGTGCCACGGTCGAGCAGGTCGTGGTCGTCGTCACCGCCACCGGGGCGTGCGTCGATCAAGCGCTGGATCAGCTGCGACGCGGCCGTGCGCTCGCGCACGACATCTGTCACGGTGCTGGCCACGAACTTGACCATGCCGAGCGGGTCGAGTCCGCCGACCTCCTGCGCGTAGGCCGTGAGCAGCTCCTTAGCGACGAGCTGCAGCATGACGTGGTTGTCGCCCTCGAACGTCGTGAAGACGTCGATGTCGCCGCGCAGGGTCGAGATGCGGTTCTCGGCCAGGTAGCCGGCGCCGCCGCACAGCTCGCGCGACTCCTGCACGGCCCGCGAGGCGTGCCACGTGAGGATCGCCTTGAGGCCCGCCGCGCGCCCCTCGAGCTCGCGCTGCTGCTGAGCGTCGGGATCGGTCGAGCGCTGCAGCCGGTCCATGCGGGCGACCTGCTGGTTCTGGGCGAAGCGGTAGGCGTAGCCCCGCGCGATGAGGGGCAGCAGGCGGCGCTGGTGCATGCGGTAGTCGGCCAGGAGGGCCTCCTCGCCGCCGGGGGGACCGAACTGGCGGCGCTTGAGCGCGTAGCGGCCCGCGATGCTGAGCGCGACCTCGGATGCGGCGAGCGCCGAGCCGCCGACGCTGATGCGTCCGCGGATGAGCGTGCCGAGCATCGTGAAGAAGCGCTTGCCGGTGTCGTCGATCGGCGAGCTGTACGCGCCGTTCTCGTCGACGTTGCCGTAGCGGTTGAGCAGGTTGCCGCGGGGGATGCGGACCTGGTCGAACGAGATGCGGCCGTTGTCGACGCCGCGCAGCCAGCCCTTGTGGTGGTCGTCGGCCGTCGTGACGCCGGGCATGTCCTCGCCGTGCTCGTCGCGGATCGGCACGAGGAAGCAGTGCACGCCGTGGCTCTCGCCGCGCGTCACGAGCTGCGCGAACACCGCCGCGATCGAGGCGTGGCGGGCCGCGTTGCCGATGTAGTCCTTCGTGGCGCTGTGCGTCGGCGAGTGGACCACGAATTCCTCGGTCTGGGGGTCGTACGTGGCCGTGGTCTCCAGGCTCTGGACGTTGCTGCCGTGGCCGATCTCGGTCATCGCGAAGCAGCCGACAAGGTCGAGGTCGATGATGCGCGGGATCAGCGCGTGGTGGCGCTCGGTGCCGAGGTTCTCGACCGCGCCGCCGAACAGGCCCCACTGCACGCCCGCCTTGACCATGAGCGACAGGTCGAACTGGGCGAGCATCTCGATGCCCGTCACGGCCATGCCGGGGTCGCCGGTGCCGCCGTGGGCCTCGCGGAAGCCCGCCGCGGGGACGCCCGTGGGCACGAGGTCCTTGAGCTGCGCGAACGTGTGGTCGCGTGCACCCTCGAGGTCGAGGTCGGGGTCGACCGCGAGGTCGAGCTGCGCGAGGCGTTCGCGCGACTCCTCGCGGACGTGCCGCCACTTGCCGTCGAGGGCGATCCGGATCTCATCAGCGAGCGTCATGGCGTCCACGGTAGTGGGACGGTCCGCATCCTGCCCGCCCGAGATCGTGGTATTTTTCGAGGGCCCTCGGGCATCCATCTCACCTCTTGCGTCCAGGGGAAGCCGGTCGAAGTCCGGCGCTGACCCGCAGCCGTAGGCCACCTCGCGTGGCGAGCCGGAGCACCTGCCGCAGGACCTGACCTCCAACGCTGTCGTGGAAAACAGCGGGTCGCTCCGGTCACGCCGGTCCACCCGTTGGTGCAGCGGGAAGGACCCTCATGTCGATCCGACGTCCCCGTGCCGCGATGGGCCTGCTCGTCGCAGCGCTCCTCGTTCCCCTCGGCGCAGTCGCTCCGGCGCACGCCGCGCCTGCACTCAACGGCGAGCAGGAGCGCGCCGCCACCTGGCTGGCCGCCCAGGTCCCCGAGTCGGGCCTGTTCGCGTCCGCCTACCTCGACTTCGAGGGAGGGATCGCGACCTACGTCGACTACGGACTCAACCTCGACCTGCAGTTCGCGCTGCGCGAGCTCGACAGTGACGACGCGGCGGACGAGGTCTACGACGCCGTCGTGAGTGACACCGCGGCCTACACCGACCAGTTCGGCACGCGGTATGCCGGCAACGTCGGCAAGCTCGCGACCTACGTCGGGCTCAACGGGGACGACCCGGCCGCGATCGACGGGCGTGACCTCATCGCCGACCTCAAGGCGCTTATGGCGACCGACGGCCCCGAGGCCGGGCGGTTCCTCGACAGTCCCGACGGCCCGTACCAGTCGGCCAACACCGTCGGCCAGTCGTGGGGGGTGCGCGCGCTCGCCGGCGAGGGCGACCCGTCCGCGTCGACCGCAGCGCAGTTCCTGCTGGCGCAGCAATGCGACGACGGTGGCTTCCGGCTCTACCAGAACGTCTCGGAGTGCGAGTCCGGCGTCGACGCGACGGCGTTCGCGGTGCAGGCCCTGCAGTCCCTCGGCGACCCGTCGTTCGACAACGAGATCACCGGCGCCGTCGACTGGCTCGTCGGCCAGCAGGCGGCCGACGGCTCGTTCAGCGACGCGGGAGCCGCCAACACCAACAGCACGGGCCTCGTGGCCCGGGTCTTCAGCTCGGTCGGCCTGGACGACGAGGCGGAGGCGGCCGCCGACTGGGTCGTGGGCCGTCAGCTCACGGGCTGCCCCGAGGACGGAGCGATCGCTCCGACCGTCGCCGCCTTCGACGCGGCAGGCTCGAACCCGATCGCGCAGCTCGACCAGGACAGCTTCGTCCGCGCGTCCGTCCAGGCGGCCCTCGCCCTCGACCTCCGCTCGGCGGCCGTGGCCAAGGGACCGCTGACCGCGCTGGTGCTGACGCCCTCGTCGGCCACGCCGAACCAAGGCGACACCATCACGGTCACCGTGGCCGGGCAGGACGCCGCGGGCCACAGCCTCGGCGACGTCACGTGCGACGTCGTGCTCTCGTCCTCGGTCGACACCGACACGATCACCGGCAACGCGGTCACGTTCAACCACGTGTCGCCGCACGTCATCACGGCGACCCACGTCCCGAGCGGTCTGACGCAGGCCACCACGGTCCAGGTCACGCCCACCGCGGTCACGCCGTCGCCGGGCACCGTCGTCCCGGGTGCCGCGGCCCCCGGTGCCGCTGCTGACGCGAGCCGAGCGGGCGACCGCCGTCTTCCCGGCACGGGTGCCGCCGCCGAGCCGTGGATGCTCGCCGCTGCCCTGGGTCTGGTCCTGGCCGGCTCGGCCGTCGTCGTCCTCCGAGGGCGTCGAGCCGGCGCGCACCTGTGACGCGCAGCGTCCGCTCGACGGTGCGCCCCTGGGGAGCCCGCCTCCTCGTCGCGATGCTCGTCGCGGCGGGGGCCGGGCTCGCCGCTGTCGCGCCCGCGCACGCTGCGGCGTGCGAGCGGGGCTCGGGGGTGACGGTGGTCGTCAACGGCGACGTCCGCTGCGACACGAACGGGGGCGGTCCGGCCGCCGCGAACTTTCGCGACGTCGGCCACTCCCTGCGACCGGTCTCCACCCAGCCCGGCTTCGTGTGCCAGGTCAACGGGTCACCCGCCAGCGACCCCTGCATCAACACACCGCCCTCGAACGCCTACTGGGCGCTCTGGTGGTCGGACGGCACCTCGGGCACGTGGAACTACTCCGACTCCGGCGTGAGCGGACTGACGGTCCCGACGGGCGGCTGGGTCGCCTTCGTCTTCCAGACGTCCTCCGGGCGGACGCCGCCATCGGTGCGCCCCGTCGCTGCTGCTCCCGCGCCTGCACCGGCGCAGCCCCCGTCCGGGGGTTCGGGGAGTGGAGGAAGCGGCGGTTCGGGCTCCGGGGGCGGGGGGCCGGCCACGGCTCCCTCGACGGCGCCGGGTGCCACCCCCGGCGCGACACCGGAGGCGACGCCCGGAGCCGACCCGTCCGCCGATCCGTCGTCCGCCGCGACCTCGGCCGACGAGCGCGACGACAAGACGCAGGCCGCCAGCCCCTCGGACGACGGCAGCGGCAGTGGTCCGTGGAGCATCGTGCTGGCCGTGCTCGCGATCGCCGGTGTCGGCGCCGCCGCGTTCCTGGTCAACCGACGCCGCCAGTCCGGCGCCTGAGCCGTATCGTCGGCCGGGTGGCCCGGCCGACCTGAACAGGACTCATGATGCTCGCGCGCGACCTGCACCCCGGAGCCTGGTGGCTGTGGGCCATCGGTCTGGCTGCAGCCGCCACGTTCACGCTCAACCCCGTGGTGCTGCTCCTGATCTGGGCGGTCGCGGCGCTGGTCGTGATGGCCCGCCGGTCCGAGGCGCCCTGGGCCCTGTCGTTCCGGCTCTACGTGTTCCTCGCGATCTTCATCGTGGTCCTGCGGGTGCTGTTCCGGATCATCTTCGGCACGGCGGCCACCGACGCCGACGTGATCGTGCTGCACCTGCCGCAGGTCCCGTTGCCGGAGGCGGCCCGCGGCATTCAGCTGCTCGGTGACGTGACGCTCGTGGCCCTGCTCAGCGGCCTCTACGACGGCCTGCGTCTGGGGGCCATCGTGCTGTGCGTCGGCGCCGCGAACGCGCTGGCCAACCCGAAGCGTCTGCTGAAGTCGGTGCCACCTGCGCTGTACGAGGTGGGCACCGCGGTCGTCGTCGCGCTCACGATCTTCCCGCAGCTCGCCGAGAGCGTGCAGCGGGTCAACCGCGCCCGTCAGCTGCGCGGCTCCCCGAGCCGCGGGGTCGGCGTGCTGCGGCGCGTCGTGGTGCCGGTGTTGGAGGACGCCCTCGAACGCTCGATGACGCTCGCGATGGGCATGGACGCCCGCGGCTACGGGCGCAGCGGCCGGGCGACCCCGCGGGAGCGACTCGTCACCGGCGTGCTGATGCTCGTGGCCCTCTTCGCGCTGTGCGTCGGCATCTACGCCTACCTCGACGCCACGGCCCCCCGCTCGCTCGCGGTCGGCGGTCTCGCGATCGGCCTGCTCACGGCAGCTGCCGGCCTCTGGTCGGCCGGGCGGCGCGTCGAGCGCACGCGCTATCGCCCCGACCGCTGGCGCACCGCCGAGCTGTTCACCGCCGGAGCCGGCATCGCCGTCGCGATCGGGGTGGACCGCGCCTACGCGATCGACCCGTTCGCCGTCGTGCCCGGGCTCGACGGGTGGCCGGAGGTCGCGCCGTGGGTGCTCGCCATCATCATGGTGGGAGCCCTGCCGGCGTTCCTCACGCCGCCGCCCGCGGTCGATCGCGGCGCCGAACGCCCCCTGACGGAGGAGGTCGTGGATGCTTGAGCTCCGCGACGTCTCCTTCGCGTACACCGGGACCGACTGGACGTGGCAGCACGTCGACCTGCGCCTCGACGAGGGCGAGCTCGTGCTCGCCTGTGGGCGCACCGGCTCGGGCAAGTCCACGCTGCTCGGGCTGTTCAACGGGATCGTGCCGCACTTCACGGGTGGCACGCTGGCGGGCGACGTGCTGGTCGACGGCCGCTCGATCATCGGTCTCCCGCCGCGCGAGCTCGCGCACCTCGTGGGCTTCGTCCCGCAGGACCCGCTCTCGGGCTTCGTCAGCGACGTCGTCGAGGACGAGCTCGCGTACGGCATGGAGCAGCTCGGGCTGCCCGCCCAGACGATGCGCCGCCGGGTCGAGGAGACGCTCGACCTGCTGGGCATCGCCGACCTGCGGCGCCGACCGATCCGCGCGCTCTCGGGCGGCCAGCAGCAGCGGGTCGCGATCGGCGCGGTGCTCACGATGCACCCGCGCGTCCTGGTGCTCGACGAGCCCACGTCGGCGCTCGACCCCACGGCGGCCGAGGACGTGCTCGCCACCGTCGCACGGCTCGTCGACGACCTCGGTCTCACGGTCGTGATCGCCGAGCACCGCATGGAGCGGGTCATCCCGTTCGCCGACCGTCTGGTCGTGGTGCACGAGGGCTCGGTGTCGGTCGGGGAGCCCGCAGCGGTGCTTGCCAGCTCCCCGGTGGCTCCGCCGATCGTCGAGCTCGGCCGGCTCGCGGGCTGGAGCCCGTTGCCGCTCTCGGTGCGCGAGGCCCGGCGGCGTCGCACCGAGCTGCTCGCACGGCTCGGGGAACCGGCCGCGACACCGTCCCGGTCGGGAGACGCGGTGCTCCGCGCGCGGGGCGTGTCGGTCGCGTACAAGTCCTTCGCCGCCGTCCGCGGCGTCGACCTCGACGTCGCCGCGGGCGAGGTCGTCGGGCTCATGGGCCGCAACGGGTCGGGCAAGTCGTCGCTGCTGTGGGCGCTGCGCGGGGCCCAGAAGCGGGCTGCCGGCACGGTCGACGTCGGGGGCGTCGACCCGGCCGCGTTGTCGGCTGCGGACGCCCGCGCCCGCATCGGGCTCGTGCCGCAGACAGCCGCCGACCTGCTCTACCTCGAGACGGTCGCCGAGGAGTGCGCCGCAGCCGACGACCAGGCCGCGGTGGCCTCCGGCACGTGTCGCGGACTGCTCGACCGCCTCGCACCCGGCATCGGTGCCGACCAGCACCCGCGCGACCTCTCCGAGGGCCAGCGGCTCGCGCTCGTGCTCGCCGTCGTGCTCACGTCGTCGCCGACGTTGGTCGTCCTCGACGAGCCGACCCGCGGTCTCGACTACGCGGGCAAGGCAGCACTCGCCGCGATCCTGCACGACCTCGCATCGAGGGGCCACGGCGTGATCGTCGCGAGCCACGACGTCGAGTTCGTCGCCGAGGTCGCCGACTCCGTCGTCGTGATGGCCGAGGGCGAGGTCGTCTCGCGTGGCCCGGCGGCCGACGTGCTCGCGGAGTCGCCGTCGTTCGCACCCCAGGTCAGCAAGGTCCTCGGCCCGCCGTGGCTCACCGTCCCGCAGGTGCGGGAGGCGCTCCGATGAGCCGCGACGCCGCGCTGCGGCTCGGGCCCCGATCGATCGCGGTCCTGGCGGCGGCCAGCCTCGCCGGACTCGCGATGTTCCTGTGGCCGTTGATCCTGCAGCCCGCCCCGGGCGACACGCGGGTCGACCAGCCGTTCATCTTCATGCTGCTGCTGCCGGTCGTCGTGCTGGTCGTGGTCGCGGAGCTGACCGAGGGCGGCATGGACTCCAAGATCCTGGCCGTCCTGGCGGTGCTCACCGCAGTCAACGGCGCCATCCGGCTGCTCGGCGCGGGCACCGCCGGCATCGAGACGATCTTCTTCCTGCTGATCATCGCCGGACGCGTCTACGGGGCCGGGTTCGGCTTCGTGCTGGGGTGCACGAGCCTGTTCGCGTCCGCGCTGCTGAGCTCGGGCGTGGGTCCGTGGCTGCCGTTCCAGATGATGTGCGCGGCGTGGATCGGCATGGGCGCGGGCCTGCTGCCCTCGCGGCTGCGCGGGCGGGCCGAGATCGCGGTGCTCGTGGTCTACGGCGTGCTCGCGGCCTATCTGTACGGCTTCCTCATGAATCTCTCGTCGTGGCCGTTCACGCTCGGCATCGCGTCGCCGGGCACGGTCGACACGGCCCAGATGGTGCCCGGCGACCCCGTGCTGGAGAACCTGCACCGGTTCGTCGTCTACACGCTGCTCACCTCGACCTGGGGGTGGGACACCGGCCGCGCCCTCACGACAGCGCTGTGCCTGGTCGTGCTCGGGCCCGCCCTGTTGACGACGCTGCGACGAGCGCTCCGCCGGGTGCACCACGTCGCGGTCACGACACCTAGCCTGAAGCCATGACCGGACCCGTCACCGTCTCCATCACGCGGCACGTCGACCCCGACCACGAGGACCAGATGCTCGCCTGGCTCCGGGCGGGCACGCAGCTGTCGGAGCGGTTCGACGGATTCCTGGGCTCGGGGTGGGTGCGTCCCTCAGCCGGGTCGACCGAGTGGCACATGCTCTACCGCTTCGACTCCGCCGAGCACCTCGAGGCCTGGAACGAGTCCGAGCACCGGCGCTGGTGGCTCGAGTCGGCACAGGGCTTCGTGGAGGAGGCGCGGCACGAGCAGCGCACCGGCATCGAGGGCTGGTTCGACGAGCCGAGCAGCGTCGACGTCCGCGACCTCCGACCCGCGCCCGTGCCTCCGCCGCGCTGGAAGCAGATGTGCGCGATCTTCCTGGTGTTCTTTCCGCTGAGCGTCGCGGCCAACTGGGCGTCGAGCCATCTGCTGCCCGATGTCGTCCTGCCGCTGCGGGTGCTCGTCAGCGTCGTCGTCATGACGCCCGTCATGACCTACGTGGCCCTGCCGTTCATCACCCGCCTCCTGGCGCCGTGGCTCAACAAGCAGCCCGCCTCGTGAAGGGACTCCTCGTCGCCGGCACGACGTCCGACGCCGGCAAGACGATCGTCACGACCGCGATCTGCCGCGCCTTCGCCCGGCGCGGCGTGAAGGTCGCGCCGTTCAAGAGCCAGAACATGTCGAACAACTCGATGGTGGTCGTCCCCCCGCCCCTTGAGGTGCGAGGAGGAACGACGAGCCTCGAAAGGGGTACCTCAGGCACCGGCAGCTTCGGGGAAATCGGTCGGGCGCAGTGGATCCAGGCGGTCGCCGCCGCGGCCGAGCCGGAGGCCGCGATGAACCCCGTGCTGCTGAAGCCGGGCAGCGACCACACGAGCCACGTCGTCGTGATGGGTCGGCCCGCGGGCACGCTGGGCGCGCGCAGCTTCGTCGACGGTGGTCGGGCGCACCTGGCCGAGGCGGCGTTCGCTGCGCTCGACGACCTCGCCTCGCGGTACGACGTCGTCGTGGCCGAGGGTGCGGGCTCGCCGACCGAGATCAACCTGCGCGCGAACGACTACGTCAACATGGGCCTCGCGCGGCACGCCGGACTGCCCACCGTGGTGGTCGGCGACATCGACCGCGGTGGCGTGTTCGCGGCGCTGTTCGGCACCGTGGCACTGCTCGAGGCCGCCGACCAGGACCTCGTCGCGGGGTTCGTCATGAACAAGTTCCGCGGCGACGTGTCGCTGCTGGCCCCGGGCATCGACCGGCTGGCCGAGCTGTCGGGACGCCCCACGCTCGGCGTTCTGCCGTGGCACCCGGACCTGTGGCTCGACTCCGAGGACGCCCTCGACCTCGAGGGCCGCCGCTCGGAGTCGCCCGACGACGCCCTGCGGGTCGCGGTCGTCCGGCTGCCGCGCATCAGCAACTTCACCGACGTCGACGCGCTGGGCATCGAGCCCGGCGTCGACCTCGTGTTCGCGTCCCAGCCGCACCACCTCGACGGCGTCGACCTCGTCGTGCTGCCCGGGACGCGGGCTACGATCGCCGACCTCGCCTGGCTGCGCGAGCGTGGCCTGGCTGACGCCGTGCTGCGTCACGCCGCTGCCGGTGGGCCGGTGCTGGGCATCTGCGGCGGTTTCCAGATGCTCGGTCGCACGGTGGTGGACCCGACGGGTGTCGAGGGCGCAGCGGGAGCACAGGTCGACGGGCTGGGCCTGCTCGACGTGCACACCGAGTTCGGCGCGGAGAAGGTCCTGCGGCTGCCCACGGGCTCGGCGCTGGGGCACGAGGCGTCGGGCTACGAGATCCACCACGGCCGCATCACGCGGGGCGGCTCCCATCCGGAGTTCCTCGGGGGTGCGCGGTCAGGGTCGGTGTTCGGCACGATGTGGCACGGCAGTCTCGAGTCCGACGGGCTGCGTCGTGCCCTGCTCGCGGAGGTCGCATCCGCGACGGGTCGGCCCGCGCCGGTCTCGGGCGTCTCGTTCGCCGCGCGTCGTGAGGCGCGGCTCGACCTGCTGGGCGACCTCGTCGAGCAGCACCTCGACGTCGACCAGCTGCTCGACCTCGCGATGTCGGGCGCCCCGCGGGGTCTGCGACGCCTCGCGCCGGGGGCCGACGCGTGATGCGAGGACCGCACGTCCTGCTGCTCGGCGGCACGTCCGAGGCACGCGACCTCGCCCAGCGGCTGCTGAGCGCCGGGATCCTCTTCGAGTCGTCGCTCGCGGGCCGCGTGGCGCGCCCGAAGCTGCCGGTCGGACCCGTGCGCATCGGCGGGTTCGGCGGTGTCGACGGGCTCCGGGCGCACCTGCGGGAGCGCGGCGTCTCCGCCGTCGTCGACGCGACGCATCCCTTCGCCGAGGGCATGACCCGCCACGCTGAGGCGGCGTGCGCAGCCGAGGGAGTGCCGCTGCTGCGCCTCGCCCGCCCAGGGTGGGCCGACGCTCCCGGTGCCGAGGGCTGGCACTGGGTCGACGACCACGACGCCGCGGCGCAGCGCGCGGCCGAGCTGGGGGAGCGGCCCTTCCTCACGGTCGGTCGCCAGGCCCTCGACCGCTTCGTCGGCCCGCTCGCAGACCGGGCCGCGCTGGCTCGGGTCGTCGACCCGCCGGAGATCGTGCTGCCCGACGCCTGGACCCTGCTCCTGAACCGCGGGCCCTACGTGCTCGAGGGCGAGCTCGCGCTGATCGACGAGCACCGGCTCGACGTCGTGGTCACGAAGGACTCCGGTGGCACCCACACGTGGCCCAAGCTCGAGGCCGCGGCACAGCGCTCGATCCCGGTCGTCGTGGTCCGTCGCTCCGACCCGGCGCCCGGCGTCCCCACCGTCACCGACCCAGACGCCGTCCTGACCTGGCTCCGTACCTGACCGCTTCTCCCAGATTTGGCGGCCAATGTGTCAAACGGAGCGAGAACTTCCACCCATTGGCCACCAAATCTTGCCGTCGCGGGTGGACCGGGGGCGGAGGCTGACGACGACGGCCACCACCAGGGCGCCGAGGCCGACGGCGTCAGCGAGGTGGACCGAGCGCGGCACGTCGGCCGGCGCGGGCGGCGGGCCGTCACCCAGGCGGACGCGGTCGTCCATGACGCCCTCGTAGTGGTTGACGCCCCCGAGCTGCACGCCGAGGGCGCCGGCGAACGCGGCCTCCACCGCCCCGGCGTTCGGGCTGGGGTGGCCGGGGGCATCGTCGTGCCAGGCCCGGAGGGCATCGGCCGGGCGCCCACCGACGAGCGGAGCTGCCACCGTGGCTAGCGCCGCGGCGAGGCGCGCGGGCACGAGGTTGGCGACATCGTCGAGGCGGGCTGATGCCCAGCCGAACCGGAGGTACCGCGCCGACCGGTGCCCGACCATCGCGTCGAGCGTGTTGACCGCGCGGTACCCGACGAGTCCGGGCACCCCCGCGACGGCTCCCCACCACAGGGGCGCGACGACCGCGTCGGACGTGTTCTCGGCGACCGACTCGACCACGGCCCGCGCGAGCTGGTCAGCGTCGAGCGCCCGCGGGTCGCGGCCGACGAGGCTGCGCACCCGGAGGCGCGCGGCGTCGAGGTCACCCGCGAGCACGTGATCACCCACGGCGGTGGCCTCGCGTCCCAGCGACCGGCCACCGAGCACGGCCCACGTGGCCAGAGCAGTGGCGAGCGTGCGCTGGACCGGCCGACCAGACGTGCGTCGCTCGACGAGGAGTCCGCCCACGGTCACCGAACCCACGGCGATCGAGGTGAACACGACGCCCCGGGCGCGGTCGTCGCGGTAGAGGCGCCGTTCGAGCGCACCAGCCGCTCGGCCGAAGCCCGCGACGGGGTGCCACCGTGCCGGGTCGCCGAGGAGGCGATCGGCGGCGTAGCCGAGAACGAGCCCGGCGGCTCGCGACAGGCTCACGGGATGCTCGCGGCGATCAGCCCGGCCGTGAGGGCGATCTCGATCGAGGCGCCGAAGCAGTCGCCCGTCACCCCACCGTGTCGCCGGAGACACCGCTCCAGGACCAGCAGGGTGCCGACGAGGAGAGCGGCGGCCAGCACGGCGCCCCGCCACCACGGCAGGCCGGCCGCGAGCGCCAGACCGACACCGGCCGCGAGCACGAGGACCCAGGTCGCGAGGGAAGCGAGTCGCGAGACCGTGCCGGCGAAGCTGACCGCGAGGCCCGAGGCGCGGGCGGGCGGGACGCCGGCGACGCAGCAGACCGTCAGCGCCGCGCGTGACAGGCAGACGACGGCTCCGACCACGAGCGGAGCCGCGTCGGTGCCGACGAGGGCCGCGATGCTCGCGGCCTGGAGGCCGAGCACGACGACGAGCGTGGCGGCCCCGGCGGGACCGGCGGTGCCGCCCTTCATGACCTCGAGCGAGCGGTCGCGGTCGTGCGAGGCCGTCAGGCTGTCGGCGACGTCCGAGAGCCCGTCGACGTGCAGGCCACGGCTCCCGAGCGCGATCGCCCCCACGGCCAGGAGTCCGACGACGAGGGGCGGTGCGTCCACGACGTCGCCGAGCCAGACGACGAGCGCCACCGCGAGGCCGATGGGCGCGACGGCGAGCGGGGCCAGCAGCATCGCGGCACCGGCCGAGCCGCGGTCGACCCGGGAGGGCGACGGCCAGCGCACGACCGTGAGGGTGCCGGCCGCGAGCAGCCAGCCGTCCCGCACGGACGAGGCGGACATCAGGGCAGCAGGTCGGCGAGCAGGGCCATGTCGGAGAGCAGCAGGCCCGCGGACCGCACGATCGGCACGGCGGCGACGGCACCGCTGCCCTCGCCGAGGCGCATCCCGAGGTCGAGGATCGGGTCCAGGCCCAGCTTGTCGAGCGCGACCTGCTGCCCTGGCTCGGTCGAGCGGTGTCCGGCGGCGAACCACGCGGACGCTCCTGGCGCCAGTCGGTCGGCCAGCACGGCCGCGGCGACGCTGATGACGCCGTCGAGGAGCACGGGCACCCCCGCATGCGCGGCCGTGGCCAGGAATGCGGCGGAGGCGGCGAGGTCGGCGCTGCCGAGGGCCTGCAGGGTCTCGACCGGGTCGTCCGCCCGGTCACCCACGCGGTCGAGCGCCTGCTGGACGACGGCGGTCTTGTGCACGAGTCCCGCGTCGTCGACGCCCGTGCCGCGGCCCGTGACCTCGCGGGCGGGCAGGCCGAGCGAGGCGGCGATCAGCGCGGCGGCCGGCGTGGTGTTGCCGATGCCCATGTCACCCGACACGAGCAGCTGCGCACCAGCGGCGATCTCCTGGGTGGCGATCGTGGCGCCGGCCTCGAGCGCTCGACGGGTCTCGTCGGGGGTGAGGGCGTCCTCGAGGTGGATCGCGCCGGACCCGGCGCGGATCTTGAACTCCCGGACGGCCGGGTCGAGATCGGCGAGCTCCTCCTCGACCCCGAGGTCGAGCACCCGCACGGAAACGCCGTGCTGCGCGGCCAGCACCGAGACGCCGGCGCGGCCCGAGACGAACGTGCGCACCATCGCGCCGGTGATGACCTTCGGATAGGCCGAGACGCCGTGGTCGGCGACCCCGTGGTCGCCCGCGAGCACCACGGCCCGCACCCGCTCGATCGCGAGCGGCGGCACGGCGCCCTGGGTGGCGGCGACCCAGACAGCCAGCTCGCCGAGGCGTCCGAGGGCGCCGGCGGGCGTCGCGAGACCGGCCAGCCGCTCCCGGGCCGCCGCGACGAGCGCGGGGTCCGGAGCGGCGACCGGCGTACCGGCGGGAGGCAGCGTGCTCACACGGTTGTTCGTCACAGGGCCGCAGCCGCCTCGCGCCGCGCGGTGTCCGCGACGTCGCGGTTCCAGGCCCGGTTCACGAGGCCGGTCAGGGCGACGCCGAGCACGAGCCAGAGCGCGCCCTGCGTGATCAGCGAGCCGACCCGGAACTCGAACAAGGTGTTGGCCGGGAAGCTGTTCGGGACCTCGTCGATCGGGGCCATGACGGCGAAGGCGATGCCGACGACCGCGAGGTACACCGCACCGCCGACCGCGGTGGCCAGCCAGGCCGAGCGGCCGGCGAGCACCTGGCGCGCGACGATGATCGCCGCGATCACGGCCAGGATCGAGATGGCCAGGAACCCGAAGTACAGGGCCGTGCGCTCGCCGATCGTGTCGCCGCTGCCGGTGGCCGGCGGGTTCGGCGGGTACTTGAGCCACGGGGCGAGCACGACCGCGACGAAGCCGACGGCCGTGACGAGTGCGGTCGTGGCGACGGGCGAGAGCCGACCGAAGCGGCCCGCGGCGAAGGCGGACGCGATGCCGACGAGACCACCGAGGATCGCGCCGACGAGGATCGTGGCGGTCGCGAGGCCGGGGCCGGCCTGCTGGCCGCGGGTGATGCCGCCTTCCTCCTCGTCACCGTGCGAGTGGGCCGTGCTTTCCTCACCCTCGTCGTGGGAGTGGGCCTCGGTGTCGGCGGGGGCCGCGGCGGCCTCCTCGACCGCGATGGCGTCGTCGATGGCGGGCTCGCCGACGCCGATCGCGACGACGAAGGCGATCAGGCCGCCGAGGAGGCCGGCGATCAGGCCGTTGATCAGGAAGCTGCGGGCGTTCATGGGGGGACTCCGTCCGGGAGTGCGGGCGCGCCGAACCACATCCGGTGGACGCGCCGCGCGAAGAGAGGGGTGTGCCGGTCTACCGGCAGGGGCGAGCGACGGTCACCTCAGGTGACCGTCGTGCGAGGTGCGGGTCAGCGGCAGCGCGATCAGTGGCAGGGGAAGCCGAGCAGGTGGCGTCCGTCGTGGACCCACTCGTGCACGTCGCTGCCGGCGAACAGGGAGAACGCTCCCTGCTCGGCGCCCACGAAGTAGGTCACGACGACCGCGAGCAGCGCGGCGAAGAGGGCCCACGGGGCGAGATCACGGACGGGGATGGCGACCGGGGCGACCTGGGGGACGGCGGTCGGGTTCAGCTGGCTCATCTGGACTCCTTCGGGATACGTGCGTCCCGTGGTGGGTGGATGCCGAGGCCCGGGTCTGACTCCACCCGCCGGAGCGGGTGTCACAGTAGCGCGACTGTGCCGGACTTCCACCGGCTTCCGAGGTCTCGATCAGCCTGATCGTAGGGCATCGTGGTGGCGCTCCGCGACGACTGGGGTGAACGTCTCACGGAACGATCTGGAGCTCGCCGTTGTCGGGCAGTCGTGCCGGCCCTCCGGTGGCCCGGGAGACCGCCAGCGCGATGACGTCGCCATGGCTCACGACGAGCGTCGTGCCGTCAGGGAGGTCGGCCAGGGCGGCTGCCGTGCGGGCGTCGACGAGGTCGATCGGCTCGCCGTGTCCCTGCTCGACGAGCCGCGGGTCGAGGTGGACCGGGAGGCCCAGCGCGCGGGCGACGACGAGCGCGGTCTGTCGGGCACGGACCGCGGGCGACGACACGACGCGGTCGATCCCGAGCGTGACCGCCTCGGCTGCGGCGGCGTACGCCTGCTCGAGGCCGAGCTCGGTGAGCGGTGGGTACGGGGTGTGGCCCTGGAGGCGGCCCGCCGCGTTCCACGTCGACTGCCCGTGGCGCAGCCAGACGATCATGCGTGCGCCACCTGCACGTGCACGACGACATCGGCGCCGAGGGCCGCCACGGCTCCGATGACGACGACGGCGGGCGCTCCGATGCCGGTATCTCGTGCGAGTGCGTCGATCGTCGTGACGGTGCCGCGGACGACCTGCTGGCTGCTGCGCCCCGCATCGGCCACGACGGCGGCGGGGGTGGTGGCGTCCAGGCCACCGGCCACCAGGGCCGAGGCGATCGCCGGGAGCGTGCGCACCCCCATCAGCACGACGATCGTGGTGCCGGAGCGGGCGAGCGCGGACCAGTCGACGGTGGAGTCCGGGTGGCCGGGAGGGACGTGGCCCGACACCACCGTGAAGCCCTGGCTGACGCCGCGGTGCGTCACCGGGATGCCGGCCAGGCCGGGCGCCGCGATCGCCGAGGTGACCCCGGGAAGCACGCGGGTGGGCACACCGGCGGCGTGGCACGCGTCGAGCTCCTCACCCCCGCGGCCGAAGACGAACGGGTCGCCCCCCTTGAGCCGCACGACGTCGCGACCCGCCAGGGCGTGCTCGACCAGGACGCGGTTGATGTCCTCCTGCGACGTCGATCGACCGTGCGGGATCTTGGCGACGTCGATGATCTCGACGTGCGGCGGGAGCGCCTCGAGCGCGGCAAGGGGGGCCAGCCGGTCGGTCACGACGACGTCGGCTGCGAGCAGCGCGGCGTGGCCGGCGACCGTGAGGAGGCCGGGGTCCGAGGGCCCGCCACCGACGAGCGTGACGGTGCCGGGACCACTGCGGTCGGTTGATTCGCGCGGGAGAGTCTCCGCGGGCACGGTGTTGACGACCAGGTCGGCCGCGCGCACGTCGTCGATCGTCGCTTCGCGCGGCTCCCAGGAGAGGAGTCCGCGCAGGTGCCAGTCCTCGATCGTGGCGCAGACCGCGGGGGTCACGACCGCGACGGAGGCACTGGCCCCCAGAAGGGCCTCGACCCGGGCTGCGGTGCGAGCGTCGCCCGCCGTGACCAGGACGCGGGTGCCGGGGGTGATCGTGAGCCCACTCATGACAGGACCGTCCGCCAGGCGGCCAGCAGAGAGCGGGTCGTGGTGGGGCGCCGCACCGCGACGCGGACCCACGAGTCGTCGAGACCGGGAAACGTGTCGGCCCGCCGGACCGCGAAGCCCGCGGCACGCAGACGGGCGTGGGTCCCGGTGCCGGGACGGGCCAGCACGAACGAACCGGTGGCCGGACCCACGACGGGCACGTCCAGCTCGGTCAACCCGTCGACCAGGATCGCGCGCTGCGTCGTGACGAGGCGCGCGCGTCGCTCGGCCTCGGCGACGGCCTCGTCTCCGGACGTGGCCACCAGCACGGCGAGGGCCGGGGTCGAGACCGACCACGGGGGCTGCTGCCGACGCAGCTCGGCGACGACCTCGCCGTCGCCCACGACGTAGCCGGCGCGGATGCCGGGCAGCCCCCACAGCTTCGTGAGGCTGCGGAGCACGACCAGCCCGGGCATCGGCACGCCCGTCAGGCTCGCGCGCTCGCCCGGCACGGCGTCCATGAAGGCCTCGTCGATCACGACGACGCGACCCGGCCGCAGCAGCCGGCGCAGGTCGGTCACGGGGTGCAGGACCGAGGTCGGGTTGGTGGGGTTGCCGACCACGACGAGGTCCGCCTCATCGGGGATCGCCTCGGGGTCGAGGCGGAAGCCGTCCTCGGCGCGGGTGACGACGCGGTGCACCGCGTGCCCTGCGGCGGCGAGAGCGACCTCGGGCTCGGTGAACTGGGGGTGCACCACGACGGGGTGGCGCCACGGGCGGGCGCGCGCGACGAGCGTGAACGCCTCGGCGGCCCCCGACGTCGCGAGCACCTCGGCGGGAGAGCGCCCATGGCGGCGGGCCACGGCCTTCTCGGCGGCGCGCGGGTCGGGGTAGGAGCCGATGCGGGTCATGGCATCGGACAGAGCGTGGGTGAGCCAGGCTGGCTGCGGCTCGTCGGTCACGTTGACCGCGAGGTCGACCAGGCCGTCGTGCAGCTCCGCGTCGCCGTGCCACCCGAGGTCGGGACCACCCGCGCGCTCGACTTGCGGAGCGTGGTGCGTGACGACCCCGGCGCGCTCGGTTCGCACCGGGCTGGCGAGCGTGACCGAGGCGGCGGCAGCGGCGTCGGCCAGGCGCTGGGCCAGACGGGGCGCCCCGGCCCAGTGGGTGTGGAGGTACGACGCGTGGAGCGCCGGACCCGCGAAGCCGATCGAGGACCCTCGGTCGATCCACGCGGGGACGTCGCCGTGCACGGGCTCGACGTGGGTGCGGTGGAACTCGTGGGCGGTGAAGCGCTCGCCGGCGCGCGTCAGCAGGGTGTCGTGGCCCGCGATGCCCGTGCGGTAGGCGAGCGTGAGGCGAGGTGACATGACCGCCTCGGCGTCGAGCGCCCCGATCATCGGGACGTCGTCGACGCTGCGGCACAGGTAGAGCAGCCCGGCGCACTCGGCGACGGTCGGCACGCCGTCGGCGACGGCCTGGCGCAGCTGCTCGCGCAGGGCGGTGTTGCCCGTCAGCCCGGCGGCGTGGACCTCGGGGAAGCCGCCGCCCAGGTACAGCGCTCGCGTGCCAGCGGGCAGCTCGGTCGACGTGAGCGGGTCGAACACCTCGACCCGGCAGCCGGCCGCCTCGAGCAGCTCGGTCGTCTCGGCGTAGGTGAACGTGAAGGCGCGGCCTCCCGCGACCGCCACGACCGGCGCGCCCTCGACGCGCGTCACGTGGTCGGCCGGGTCCCAGGCCGGGGTGTCGAGGTCGGGTGCCGAGCGTGCGATCTCGACCACGGTGTCGAGGTCGATCCGCTCGGCGACCTGGGCCGCGAGACGGTCGAGCGCCTGGGCGGCCTCGTCACGCTCCTGTGCCGGGACGAGACCGAGGTGGCGCGACGGGGCGACGATGCCGTCGTCGCGCGACAGCACGCCGAGCACCGGCAGGCCGAGCGGCTCGATCGAGCGACGGACCTCGTCGGCATGTCGCTGCGACCCGGACTTGTTGAGGATGACCCCGGCGATGCGCACGGCGGGGTCGAAGCTCGCGATGCCGTGGACGAGCGCGCCGATCGTGCGCGACGCGGACGAGATGTCGACGACCAGCACGACGGGGCTGCGGGTCACGGCGGCGACGTGGGCCGTGGAGGCGAACCCGTCGCCACCGATCTGCCCGTCATAGAGCCCCATGACCCCCTCGATGACCGCGAGGCTCGCTCCACGGGCGCCGTGCTTCAGCAGGGGAGCGAGACGCTCCTCGCCCACGAGGTGCGGGTCCAAGTTGCGGCCGGGCCGGCCGGTCGCGAGCGAGTGGTAGCCGGGGTCGATGTAGTCGGGGCCGACCTTGTGGCCGCTGACGACGTGACCCGTCGCCGCGAGGGCTGCCATGAGCCCCGTCGCGACGGTCGTCTTCCCATGCCCCGACGCCGGCGCGGCCACCACGAACCTCGGCAAGCTGTGGGAGACCGCACCACTGTCCGTCACCCCATCGAGGTGGCTGGCTCCATCGGGGTGGCGGTCAGTGGATCCAGAGCCGTGAGCCAGCCGCCGAGCTGACGAAGTCACCATTCGATGCCCCTCTGACCCTTCTGACCGCGGTCGAAGGGGTGCTTCTCGTGCTGCATCTCGGTCACGAGGTCGGCGATCTCGCGCAGCGCGGGGTGGGCACGGCGGCCCGTGATCATGACGTGCTGGTGCCCGGGTCGGTCACGGAGCGTCGTGACGACGTCGTCGATATCGACCCAGCCGCGCTCCATCAGGTACGTGAACTCGTCGAGCACGTAGAGCGTGTGGCGCTCCTCGGCGAGCCGGCGCTTGACCTCGCCCCAGCCCTCGGCGGCCTCGGCCTCGTGGTCGGTCTCGGTGCCCTGCTTGCGCGACCACGACCAGCCGGAGCCCATCTTGTGCCACTCGACGGGGCCGCCCTCGCCGGTCTGGGCGTGCAGCTCACCGAGGCGCTCGAGCACGGTCTGCTCGCCGATGCGCCACTTGGCCGACTTCACGAACTGGAAGACGCCGATGTCCCAGCCCTGGTTCCAGCCGCGCAGGGCCAGGCCGAACGCCGACGTGGACTTGCCCTTGCCGTCGCCGGTGTTGACCATCAGCAGCGGCCGGTTGCGACGCTGCCTGGTCGTGAGGCCGTCGTCGGGGACGGTCAGGGGCTCACCCTTCGGCATCAGGCCACCTCGCGGACGACGGTCGTGAGCGCGTCGGCCGTGACGTCGCCGAGCGGGAGGTAGGTCGCCTCCATGACCTCGGCCAGTCGGCGGGCGAGGCCGAGGCTCATGCGGCCCGTCTCGCAGTCGACGACGACGGTCTCGACGCCTGCGAGCAGGGCCGCGGCGCGCTGCGAGCGCGTGACCGCGTCGGGGCCGTGGGTCGCCCGGCCGTCGGTGACGAGCACGAGGAGCGGACGGCGGCGAGGGTCGCGCACGCGTTCGATGCGCAGCGTCTCCACGACCTGGAGGAGCCCCTCGGCGAGGGGCGTGCGGCCGCCGGCGGGAAGGTCGTCGAGGCGGCGGGCCGCGATGTCGATCGAGCCGGTGGGGGGCAGCGCGAGCTCGGCCTCGCCGCCGCGGAACGTCACCAGGCCGACCTTGTCGCGACGCTGGTAGGCGTCGAGCAGGAGCGAGAGGATCGCGGTCTTGACCTGCTCCATGCGCTTGCGCGCGGCCATCGAGCCGGACGCGTCGACGCAGAACAGCACGAGGTTGGACTCGCGGCCCTCCGTGATCGCGACCCGCAGGTCCGTCGGAGCCAGGGCAACGCGCCGACCGATCCGCTCGCGGGTCGGCTGGTGGGGGGCCGCAGCCCAGAGCGTCTGCGGGAGGTCGAGCCGACCACCCGAGCCCTCGGGGCGCCGGGCGCCCACGCGACGACCGTTCGAGGTCAGCGCGCGCGACCGGCGGCCGGCCTCGCCCGTGCCGAGGCCGTCGACCGTGAAGAGGCGGGCGCGGGACGGCTCGCCGGCCTGGGCCGTCGTGGTCG
>JAHEXN010000249.1 GCA_023252095.1 Actinomycetes bacterium
GAGGAGATCGACGGCGAGCCCGACGACGCACCCAGCCCGCGCAACCTCGGCTTCCGCGGACGCTACGGAGTCGGAGCGGAGACCTCGCTCGTGGCGCCCCCGCCCGACGTCGTCACCGAGGTCAGCCGCCAGGAGGTCATGGTCGGGCAACCGATCAGCGACACCGTCACGATCAGCGGCACCGTGTACGACCACGACGGTCTGGGGCCGACGAGCACCGCGCTGACAGGCCGGCTGTACGGTCCCGTCGCAGCGGTCGACGGTCGGTGCGAGGGCGTCGACTGGCACGATGCGCCGGTCGCCCACGAGTTCGGTCCGATCCCCGTGACCGAGGCGCAGAAGCAGCTCGTCGGTGTCGGGGAGTTCACGCCCACGCAGGGCGGGTGCTACTCGTACGGCGAGACGTTGGTTGCGACCAACAGCCAGGGTGAGGAGATCTACCGCGTCGACCACCCGGCCGGTCGGGTCGAGCAGACCACGGTCGCCCGCACTCCGGAGGCCGTCACCCAGATCAGCTCGTGCGTCGTGGCGCCCGGCGGTGCCTTCCACGACACCGTCGAGATCACCGGAACCGCGGGAGCGAGCGGACGCTTCGAGGCCACGCTCTGGGGACCGGTCGCCCCGGACCCGGAGCTCGGCTGCTGGCTCGGGACCGAGAGGTGGGCCCAGCTCATCGCGACAAACGAGGCCCAGGAGGTGCGCACCGAGGCGCTCACGTTCGCCGGGGACGGCGCGGTCGTCACGTCGGACGTCACCGTGACCGAGCTCGGGTGCTACACGTGGTCGGAGATCTTCACGTTCGACGACGCGCCGGGCACCGACCTGTACACGCCGCCCGGCCTGGAGACCGAGACCGGGCTCGTCGCGGCGCCGACGATCGCGACCGTCGCGCAGGCCAGCACGACGTACCTCGGGGGCGAGCTCACCGACGTCATCACGGTCTCGGGCACGCAGGACCTGCCCGGCACCATCACGGGGGAGATCCTCACAGCGCCACCGGTCGACGGCGGCTGTGGCGACGTCGACTGGACCCGGGCGACCCGAGCCGGTCAGATCGATCCGATCGCGACCGTCACCGACGGGGTGCACACCTCGAGCGCGACCGTGATCGACGGCGACGAGGCGCTGTGCGCGACGTTCGTCGTCTCCTGGACCCCGGTCCACGAGAAGCTCATCGGTGCCGCCGCCGTCGACGAGGCGGGGTTGCCGGCCGAGACGATCCTGTTCGTGCCCGACACCCCGGCCGTTCCGGCCGGGAGCCCGTCCGGTGCCTCGCTCCCGATCTGGCTCGTGCTCGGCCTGCTGCTCGTGACCGGAGGTGCCGGTTCGTCGATCTGGCAGCTGCGTCGTCGGGTCACCTCCGATGCGTGAGCGTCTCGGCCGGCACGGCCTGCTCATCGCATCGCTCGTCGTGGCCGGAATCGGTGCCGGCCTGGTCGTCCTGGGCTGGCCGGACGATCGGCCTGAACCCGTCAGCACGTTCACGGCGCCGAATGCCCAGCCGCAGGGCCCGCGGGCCACGCGGGCGATGGCGCCGCAAGACCTTGCACCCGGGACGGTCTTCATCCCGGCGCTGGACGCCCACGCGGAGCTCCGTCCGATGGGCGTCAGCGAGGGAGCGCTGGAGATCCCGTCCGATCCCGCGGTGATCGGATGGGACGAGCAGACCTCCCCGCTCGCGGCTGCCGAGGGGTCGACGTTCCTCGCCGGCCACGTCGAGGCGGCCGGTGTCGACGGTGCGCTGCACGACCTGGCGCGCATCCCGCCGGGCTCCAGGATCTTCACGCGCGACGGCGAGGGTGCGCTCCGCGAGTGGGTCGTCACGTCCTTGCAGACCTCGAGGAACAAGGCGATGGAACCGGAGTACTTCGCCACGTCCGGTGAGCGCCGGCTGACGGTCGTGACCTGCACGGGACCGGTCGTCGAGCGCGACGGGCGGCGGTCCTTCCGTGACTCCGTGATCGTCACGGCAGTTCCCGCTCCCGACCAGGGTCGCCGCGGCGAGACCTGAGTTTTGCGCCCCGGTCACGCCCCCGAAACATCGCATCTGTTTCATGAAGTGCAACAAAGTTTCCTACTGGGAACCATTCACTGACCTTCATGAGGAGCACCACATGACCGCCGATCTGCAGCCGAGCACGACCGTTCCGGCCTTTCGCGTGACCGCCGACGCGTTCGCCGACATGCCGTCGATGGAGATCGCGGGCACGCTCGGCTTCATCAAGGACGTCTACGAGAACCCCGACGACAGCGTCATGTGCTCCGGCTTCTTCGAGCTGAAGCACACCGATGAGCCGCTGGAGTACCTCTACGAGTACGACGAGATGAAGGTCGTCCTGGAGGGCGAGTTCCTGCTCGTCAACGTCGACACCGGCCAGGAGGTCGTGGCCCGCAAGCACGATGCGATCTTCTTCCCCAAGGGCTCGCGCATCGCGTTCAGCACCCCCGACCGCGCGCTGGCGTTCTACGCCGGCCACCGCGACGCCACGCTCCTCTGACGGCGAGGGAGATCCGTGGGGACGATCGCGGAGGTCGCGCCGGGGGGGCTGAGCCTGCCCGTGTGGCCCTCCGAGCCGGAGACGGTCGACGCGACGGGGCGCAGCTACCTGCTCCTCGGGTTCGGGCCCGAGGCAGCTTCGGTCGTGGACACCTGGGCCCGTGACGTGGGCGCGCTCGGGCCCTCGACGATCGTGCGCAGTGCTCGCTTCGACCCGGCCGCCGTGACCGCGGCACTCGCGTCCACCCGATGTGGCGTTCGCATCATGGTGGCCGGCCCGCAGGACGACGTCCTGATGACGCTGGCCGCGGCCCGGGAGTCGGGGGCCGAGCCGGAGGAGCTGCGCAGCTTCGTCACCCGGACCGACGTGCTCCCCGTGTTCTGCGCTCACTGCCGCGCCACCAACAGCGTCGAGGCGGTGCCGGGCGGCATCGCCGTGTGCCCGGCGTGCGCGACGGTCCTCGACGTCCATCCGCACCTGTCCGCGGTCCGCGGCAGCTTCCTCGGCTCCGACACGACCGCGCGGGAGCTCACGTGATCGCCGCGACCCACCAGCATCCGGCCTACCGCGTCGGAAGCCGCGAGTTCGTCGTCGCGGCTGCGGAGCCGGTCACGCCCGAGGTCCGCCACCTCGTGCTGATGCCCCGCGACGGCGGACCCGTCGCCCCCTACCAGGCGGGAAGCCACGTCGTCGTCGACACGGCAGCCGGCCGGAACGCGTACTCGCTCACGGGCGACGGGAGCACCCCTGACCGCTACGAGATCTCGGTGCTGCGCTGCCGCGACGGAGGTGGCTCGGCCTGGATCCACGACGAGCTCGCACCCGGTTCGGTCGTCACGATCGAGGGGCCGCGCGCGATGTTCGCGCCGCGGTACGACCAACGGCACGCACTGCTCGTCGCCGGTGGCATCGGCATCACGCCGATCCTCTCGCACGCTCGCTACCTCGCTCGCTGGGGCGGCACCGCCGAGATCATCTACTCCTATCGCCCAGGCGCGGCAGCTCATCTGAACGAGATCCGCGACGCCGGCTTCCCGGTGCACGAGGCCACGACCGTCGCCCGGACCCGAGAGCTGCTGGCCGAGCGGTTCGCCGACCAGCCCCTCGGCACCCACGCCTACGCGTGCGGCCCGGCCGCCATGCTCGAGACGTACCGCGAGCTCGGACTCGCGGCCGGATGGCCCGAGTCCCGGCTGCACCTGGAACGTTTCCAGCTCGCGGACCTCGACCCAGGTGAGCCGTTCACGGCCACGGTTCGATCGACCGGTGCTCGGGTTGCCGTCGCTGCCGGAACGAGCCTGCTAGATGCGCTCTCGGAGGCGGGCGTCGCCGTGGCGAGCATGTGTCGGCAGGGCGTGTGCGGGGAGTGCCGCGTCGGGGTCGCCTCGGCGGCCTCCCTCGACCATCGCGACGCCGTCCTGACCCCGGCTGAGCGCGACGCGGCCGACTCGATCATGTGCTGCGTCTCGCGCGGCACCGACGTGGAGGTGGACCTGTGACGACGATGGACACGACCCTGCTGCTCGGCGGCCCGGTCGACCATGCGGCCCGGCTGCCGTGGCCCTTCCCTGACGACCTGGAGCAGTTCAGGTACTCGGTCAACGTCGAGCCCGCTCGCCAGTGGCGCGCCACGGCGGCCGGGGGCTGGGGCGACACGATCGTCGACCTCGGCGGCAGCGAGTACCCCGAGATCATGGCCGAGCGGCGTCGCATCGTGGCCGCTGACCCCGGCCGGCGCCGCGTCATGCCGGGCATGGAACCGGCCTGCTGGGACCTGCTGCTCTACTACCTGCGCGACCTGGCCCTCAGCTTCCCGCAGCTCATGGAGCTCGCCGAGGACGGCGACCGCTTCCACTGGCGCAACCACGTGCTCGGCACCGACCAGGCGTTCGTGCTCGGCGACGCCGCCTCGCTCCCGACGGACCCGCTGACGTTCCTCGCGTGCGAGATCCCGGACGACCTCCTGCTCGTGCGTCAGCGCCACGGCGGTCTCCACTTCGACGCGGGCCTCGTGACGTTCGCCGCCGCGTGGTCGGTCTCGTTCGACGTCGGCATGAGCATGGCCGAGATCCACGGTCCCGTGCCGCGACTCAACGCCGAGCAGATCACGTCGCGGGCCGAACGGTTCCTGACGAACCTGCCGGCCGACCAGGTCTACCGCCGGGCCAACTGGACGCTCTCGGCGTCCGGGTCCCGCAAGCTCGACGTGAGCCTCGAAGAGCTCCCGGAGTGGGGGAGGGACATCCCGATCCTGGTGCGCGAGGGCAACTGGGGGGCGCTGCAGCTCCGGATCGAGATCGAGCACTTCATCCGCCTGCCCATGACGGGTGCCGTGACCTTCAACATCCGCACCCACATGGCCTCGCTCGAGCAGATCAAGAAGATCCACGCCTGGCGCGACCAACTCGCCCGGGTC
>JAHEXN010000250.1 GCA_023252095.1 Actinomycetes bacterium
GCTTCGACGAGCCGGAGGATCTCGAGGAGTCGGTCGCCGTGCTCGAGGACAACATCGACGACGCCCCGGCCGACGTGGCCGACGCGATGCAGGTGCTGATCGACTACGCCGACGAGGCCGCCGCTGCCGAGTCCAGCTCCGACATCTCGCCGGACTCCGAGGACGAGGCTTCCGATGCCTACGACGTCGTGTTCGGGGCCTATCTCGAGTGCTGATCCCGCTGGTCCGTGTCGATGACGGCCCGCCCGTCGCCCTTCGGGGCGGCGCCGGCGGGCCGCCGTCGTTCTGACAGGATCGTCAGGTGGAACCTGCGCTCCCGGCCGCCGTCCTGTGGGATCTTGACGGCACGCTCGTCGACACCGAACCGCTCTGGATCGCCGCGGAGCACGAGCTCGCCGCCGAGGTCGGTGGGACGTGGACCGCGCAGGACGCGCTGCAGCTCGTGGGCTCCGATCTGCTGACCTCGGGGCGGCTGCTCCAGCGTCACTTCGCAACGACGATGACCCCGGAGGAGATCGTCGACTTCCTGGTGACCAGGGTCGCGCGGGGACTCGCCGAGGGCGCTCCGTGGCGCCCCGGCGCACGGGAGCTCGTGCTCGCCTACGCCGAGCTCGGCGTGCCGCAGGCGCTCGTGACGATGTCGTACGCCGTGCTCGCCGATCCGATTGCCGCCTCGCTCCCGCTCACCACCATCGTGACGGGCGATCGCGTCACGCACGGCAAGCCACATCCCGAGCCGTACCTCACGGCGGCCCGCGCGCTCGGAGCCGAGCCGTCGTCGTGCGTGGCCGTGGAGGACTCCGAGACCGGCGCTGTGTCGGCGACCGAGGCCGGTTGCCAGGTGCTTGCGGTGCCGCACATGGTGCCGGTGGCGCCCCACCCGCGACGCCGGAGCGTCACGAGCCTGCACGGTCTCACTCCCGCGATGGTGTCCGCCCTGTTCGCCGACCTCGAACCCTGACCGTCGCGCTCACTCGACGCGGAAGGCCGGCATCGGCAGGACCGTGCCGCCACCCTCGGGGCACTGGTCGCGGTGGGCGCAAAAGCGGCACAAGCCACTGGGTCGCGGCTGGAAGTCACGTGACTCCAAGGCCGTGCTGACCGCACCCCAGATGGCCCGGAGCTTGCGCTCGGTGGCGAGGAGATCGGCCTCGGTGGGGACGTAGCGCAGGATCTGGCCGTCGCCGAGGTACATGAGCTGCAGCAGCGCGGGCATGACGCCCCGGGTGCGCCAGACCACGAGTGCGTAGAACTTCATCTGGAACAGCGCCTTGTCCTCGAAGCGCTCACCGGGAGACCGACCACTCTTGTAGTCGACGATGCGGATGCGGCCGTCGGGCGCGACGTCGATGCGGTCGACGATGCCCGCGAGCACGAGCTGCTCCTCTCCCTCGGCGCCAAGGGCGCCCTCGACGCGGACCTCGCGCTCGGCGGGCTCGAGCGTCTGGGGGTTCTCGAGCCGGAAGTACGCGTCGAGCAGGGCGTCGACCGAGGCGAACCAGGCGTCGCGGTCGGGCGTGCGGTCCGGGAACAGGGTGACCAGCCGAGCGTCATCGTCGAGGACGCGCTCCCACGCGGCGTCCACGAGTGCCTTGGCGGCGTCGGGGGTACGACCAGCGGCTGGCAGGTCGTAGAGGTCCTCGAGCACGGCGTGCACCAGCGTGCCCCGAGCCGCGACCGCCGACGGAGGCTCCGGGAGCCGGTCGATCGTGCGGTAGCGGAACAGCAGAGGACACGTCAGGAAGTCCGCCGCGCGACTGGGCGACAGCCGCCGACGCACGACGATCTCATCAGTTCCGGCGACCATGTCCTGCACGGTATCCGGCGGGACCGACAACCCGGGGAGGCGCACGGGCCGCCACGATAGGTTGGGCGCCATGTCGACATCGGGCGCGATCCGCCTCGGGCGGGTGTGGTCCGTCCCGGTCCGCGTCCGCCCCGGTGCCGTGCTGATGGGTGTCGTTCTGGTCGCCCTGTTCGCGCCGCGACTCGACGACGCGGGCTTCGGCCGACCCTGGCTCGTCGCGGTCCTGGCTGTCGCGTCGCTGTACGTCTCGGTGCTCCTGCACGAGGTCGCCCACGTCGCCGCGGCCCGCCACTACGGGCTCCCGGTCCACTCCGTCACGCTCCACCTGCTCGGCGGCGAGACCCTGCTCGAGTCCGACAGCGCGACGGCCCGCCAGGAGCTGGTCACGGCGGTCTCGGGCCCGGTCGCCTCCGCGGTCGTCGGCCTGGCCGGACTCGGGGCCGGTGCAGCGGTGGCCTCCGACAGCACCGCCGAGATCCTGGCGACGCTCGGCTGGATCAACGTGCTCGTGGCAGGCGTCAACATGCTGCCCGCACTGCCGCTCGACGGTGGGCGGGTCGTCCGGGCGATCGCCTGGGCCGTCACGGGCCGTGAACGCACCGGCATCGTGGTCGCGGCCTGGACCGGCCGCTTCGCGGGACTGAGCAGCCTCGCCCTCGGAGCCTGGCTGTTCCTGCAGGGCGCCCGCACCGCGTGGCTCGACCTCGCGCTGTGCACCCTGGTCGGGGTCTTCCTGTGGGCCGGCTCCACGCAGTCGCTGCGCATCGCCGATCGTGCGGCCCGGATCGAGCGGCTCCACGTGCGTCGCATGTTCGACTCGTCCCGGCCCGAGCCCGACTGGCCGCACCTGGCCGTCGACCTGCGGGGTGACGCCCTGCTGCGCGCCATGAGCCACCATCCGGCGGAGGCGTACGCCGTCGTCGATGACGACGGCCAGGTCCTCGGGACCCTTCGCACCCGCACCGTCAACCGTGTCTACCGAGTGGGAGCCCGACGATGACCACCCCCCTGAACGCCCCGATCTGGACCCGACGCGGGCCCTTCGTCGAAGGCGAGTGGGTCCGGCTCAACGACGCCAAGGGACGCAAGCACAACATCCAGCTCGTCGCCGGCAAGGAGTTCTCGACCAAGAAGGGCCAGATCCGCCACGACGACATCATCGACCGTCCCGAGGGCATCGTGATCGAGGCCTCGCTGGGCGGGGAGTACCAGGTGTTCCGCCCGTTGCTGTCGGAGTACGTCGTGTCGATGCCGCGCGGCGCCGCGATCATCTACCCCAAGGACGCGGCCCAGATCGTGACGTGGGCCGACATCTTCCCCGGTGCACGGGTCGTCGAGGCCGGTGCCGGCTCGGGCAGCCTCACGGCCTGGCTGCTGCGGGCCGTCGGACCGGAGGGCCACGTCGGCTCGTACGAGATCCGTGAGGACTTCGCCGAGATCGCTCGCAGGAACGTGACCCAGATCGCGGGCGACCACCCCGCCTGGACCCTCACGGTGGGCGACGTGCGCGAGGTCGTCGCCGAGACCGAGATCGACCGGCTCATCCTCGACATGGTCGATCCATGGACCTGCGTGCCGCTCGCGGCCGAACGCCTCGTGCCCGGCGGTGTCATCTGCGCCTACGTCGCCACCACGACCCAGCTGTCGCGCTTCGTCGAGACGCTGCGCGAGCACGGCGAGTTCACCGAGCCCCGCTCGTGGGAGACGCTCGAGCGGGACTGGCACACCGAGGGACTCGCGGTCCGGCCCGCCCACGGCGCGGGCTCGCACACGGCCTACCTCGTGACGGCACGACGCATGGCTCCCGGCCAGCGAGCCCTGGCGAAGACGCGCCGTCCGGCGCCCGGTGCCTACGGGCCCGACTACACCGGCCCACGGCCAGCGGACCTTCCCGAGCTCTGACCCGAGGGCGCCGACACGACGTCACACGCCGACGTGAGATCGACACAGTGCTGCAACGTCCCGCGGGGTAGTGTCGAGGTCACGAGCTGGAGGTGTCACATGCCCGATGACGATGCACGTCCCACGAACCCCGACTCGCACGGTGCTGCCTCGGCGGCCGCCGAGGCGGAGCTGGCCTACCTGCGCACGGAGGTCGACCACCTGCGCCGCCGTCTGAGCGGCGACGTCTCCGCCGACTCACGGCTGCGGGAGATCGAGGCCAAGCTCGCCGCCACCTCGGCGCAGAACGAGCGGCTCACGAGCACGCTCCGCGAGGCCCGCGACCAGATCGTGACGCTCAAGGAGGAGGTCGACCGGCTCGCGCAGCCGCCGACGGGCTTCGGCACGTTCCTGCAGCTCAACGACGACGATTCGGTCGACGTCTTCACGGGTGGCCGCAAGATGCGGGTCAACGTGAGCCCGGCGGTCGACCGCGAGTCGCTGCGCCGCGGCCAGGAAGTCATCCTCAACGAGGCCATGAACGTCGTCCTGGCCCTGGAGTTCGAGCAGACCGGCGAGGTCGTGCTGCTCAAGGAGGTCATGGCCGACGGCCAGCGCGCCCTCGTGCTCGGCAACGCCGACGAGGAGCGGGTCGTCCGCATCGCGTCGAGCCTGGCCGACGTCAAGCTGCGGGCGGGCGACTCGCTGCTGCTCGACAGCCGCTCCGGCCACGTCTACGAGCGAGTCCCGAAGTCCGAGGTCGAGGAGCTCGTGCTGGAAGAGGTCCCCGACGTCGACTACACGTCGATCGGCGGCCTCGGCAACCAGGTCGAGATCATCCAGGACGCCGTCGAGCTGCCGTACCTGCACCCCGAGGTGTTCATCGAGCACGAGTTGCGGCCCCCGAAGGGCATCCTGCTGTACGGCCCTCCCGGTTGCGGCAAGACCATGATCGCCAAGGCCGTCGCGGCCTCGTTGGCCCGCAAGGTGTCCGAGAAGACGGGCGAGGAGGGGCGCAGCTTCTTCCTCAACATCAAGGGCCCCGAGCTGCTCAACAAGTACGTCGGCGAGACCGAGCGTCACATCCGCCTGGTCTTCCAGCGCGCGCGGGAAAAGGCCAGCGAGGGCACCCCGGTCATCGTGTTCTTCGACGAGATGGACTCGCTGTTCCGCACGCGCGGCTCCGGTGTCTCCAGCGA
>JAHEXN010000017.1:0-18863 GCA_023252095.1 Actinomycetes bacterium
CCGCGAGCACGCTCCATGCCGCCTCGACCAGCTCGGACTCGACGCAGCCGCCACTGATGCTGCCCAGCACCCGGCCGTCGTCGGTCACCGCCATCGCGGCGCCCACGGCCCGCGGCGCGCTGCCGTCGACCGCGACGAGCGTCGCGACAGCGACGCGATGGCCGCGGTCGAGCAGGTCGCAGAGGTCGGAGGCGAGGTCGAGCACGTGATCGACGCTAGGAGACAGGTGTTTCATCGAGTCGTCCTGAGTGAAACGCCCGTGAAACACCTGCTTGCGACGATCGGCGCGGGAAGGGACCACACATGGACGACATCCGCAGCAGCTCCGACGCCGAGTGGCTCGACCGGGCGATCGTGCTGGCCGTCGAGAACGTCGCCGCGGGCGGCGGGCCGTTCGGGGCCGTCATCGTCGCCGGCGACGAGCTCGTCTCGATCGGCCAGAACCGCGTGACCCGCGACCTCGACCCGACGGCGCACGCCGAGGTCCAGGCCATCCGAGCCGCCTGCCGCGAGGTCGGCGACTTCTCCCTGGTGGGCCACACGCTCTACACCTCGTGCGAGCCGTGCCCCCTCTGCGTCTCGGCGTCGCTGTGGGCTCGGCTCGACCGCGTCGTGTTCGCGGCCGACCGCGACGACGCGGCGCGGGGTGGCTTCGACGACCGGGCCTTCTACGAGCTGTTCTCGGTGGACCGAGCGACCTGGCCGACCCAGGTGGAGGAGCTGCGTCCGGCGCATGCCCCGGCGCCGTTCGACGCGTGGCTCTCGAACGTCGCTCGCACGGCGTACTGAGGGCGCACGTTCCCGATCAGGCCAGCGGGGGCGGGGTCGGGGACTTCTTAACTCCCGCGACATCCGCACGGTACGCGCCATGAAACGCGGGGCTCCTACGTTCGCATCACGCAACGGGGGTTTCGTCGCGAGCGGTCTCGAGGGGGACTGCCGCACCACATCGAATGGGAGTTCCACATGAAGTACTCACCTCGATCGACGCGCATGCGCGTCGCGACGGTGCTCGCCGCCGCAGGCCTGGTGCTCGCCGCCTGTGGCTCCGACTCCGACGAGGGATCCGGCGACTCCGGTGACTTCGGCGAGCTCACGGTCCAGCTGTCGTGGATCAAGAACGCCGAGTTCGCTGGCGAGTTCTTCGCCGACTCGAAGGGCTACTACAGCGACGCGGGCTTCAGCTCGGTCACGCTCAACGCCGGGCCGGGCGCGACCGAGAACCTCGTGCTCTCGGGCAACGCCGACTTCGGCCTGACCAATGCCGTCACGGTCGGGCAGATCGTGGCCGAGGAGGACGCACCGCTCAAGATCATCGGCACGACGTACCAGAAGAACCCGTTCACGATCCTGTCGCTGGAGTCGGGTGGCAACATCGCGACGGTCGACGACCTCAAGGGCAAGAGGATCGGCGTCCAGGCCGGTGGCAACGAGGTGCTGTTCGACGCGTTGCTCGCGGCCAACGACATCGACCCGTCCGAGGTCACCAAGGTCCCGGTCGAGTACGACCCGGCCCCTTTGGTCAACGGTGAGGTCGACGGCTTCCTGGCGTACGTCACGAACGAGTCGATCATCGTCGAGGCCCAGGGTCTGCCGGTCACCAACCTGCTGTTCGCCGACAACGGCCTGCCGTTCGTCGCGGAGAGCATCGTCACGACCGACGAGATGATCGAGAACGAGCCCGAGAAGGTCAAGGCGTTCCTCGAGGCCGAGATCCTCGGCTGGAAGGACGCCTGCTCCGACATCGAGGGCGGCGCCGCCCTCGCGGTCGACGAGTACGGCAAGGACCTGGGGCTGGAGCTCGACAAGGAGATCCAGCAGGCCACGATCCAATGTGAAGAGCTCATCCTCACCGACGAGGTCACGGCCAACGGTCTGTTCACGATCAGCGACGACCTGATCGACCAGAACATGGCGACGCTTGCCGCAGCCGGGATCGAGCTCGAGGCCGACGACATCTTCGACCTCTCGCTGTTGACCGAGCTGTACAAGGACAAGCCGGAGCTCAAGGACTAGTCACCCGTGAACGCCATCGCCGGCACCGGTGCCCAGGGAGTCGAAGGCTCCCTGGGCACCGGGGTCCGCATCCAGAACCTCTCCAAGACGTTCAGCCTCGGCCGCAAGAGCGTCACGGCTCTCGACGACGCGACGCTGTTCACCGACAAGGGCAGCTTCCTGTCGCTGCTCGGTCCCTCGGGCTGCGGCAAGTCGACGATCCTGCGGATCCTCGCGGGGCTCGAGAAGCCGACGTCCGGCACCGCGCTCGTCGAGGGGAAGACTCCGCTCGAGCTGCGTCGTGACCACGAGCTCGGGATCGCGTTCCAGGACTCGGCGCTGCTGCCGTGGCGCAGCGTCCTGGCCAACATCCGCCTGCCGTTCGAGGTGTCGGGCACCAAGCCGGACGCCGACCTCATCGCTGAGCTGATCCGTCTGGTCGGGCTGGAGGGCTTCGAGAAGGCCAAGCCTGCGCAGCTCTCGGGCGGCATGCGCCAGCGGGTCTCGATCGCCCGCTCGCTCGTCGTCAAGCCGTCGGTGCTCCTGCTCGACGAGCCGTTCGGTGCGCTCGACGACATGACGCGGCAGCGGCTCAACGTCGAGCTGCTGCGGATCTGGACGGAGAAGCCCGCGACGACCCTGATGGTCACGCACGGCATCGCCGAGGCGATCTTCCTGTCCGACCGGGTCGCCGTCATGAGCCCGCGTCCGGGCCGGATCAAGGCGATCATCGACGTCGACCTTCCCCGGCCACGACTGCCGGAGATGATGCGCACGCCGGAGTTCCACGCGCTGCACGACGAGGCGTCGGAGCTGCTGTTCGGCGCCGGCGGCGCGGCGACGGACGAGCACTGAGGCCGCCGTGATGTCGGAGAAGCTCAGGCCTTACCTGATCGGCGCGAGCGGGCTGCTCGGGATGCTCGCGCTGTGGTGGATCGCCGCGGCGACGGTGCTCTCCGCGAAGGAGGTCCCGACGCCTGCCGGAGTCGTCGGCGCGTTCGGCGACGCCGGCTTCGACTTCTACCTCGCGAACTTCACCGGCACGATCGAGGAGGCCGCGACGGGCTTCGTGTGGGGGAACACCCTTGCGCTCGTGGTCGCCTCGGTCGTGCTCCTGGTGCCGTTCCTCGAGAAGGTCATCATGCAGGTCGCGGTCATCAGCTACTGCCTGCCGCTCGTGGCGCTCGTCCCGTTGCTCTACGTCGTGCTCGGTCCGCCGGAGCCGGGGGACCCGAGCCCCACCGCGGTCGTGATCGCCGCGATCTCCGTGTTCTTCACGACGGTCGTCGGTGCGGTGCTGGGCTTCCGGTCGGCGGACGTCACGAGCCTGGACGTCATCAGCGTCTACGGAGGCGGCCGGTGGCAGCAGATGCGCCGCGTGCAGCTCGTGGCCGCGCTGCCGTCGATCATCTCGTCGCTGCAGATCGCGGCACCGACCGCATTTCTCGGAGCGATCCTGGGCGAGTACATCGGTGGTCTCGACCGCGGCGTGGCGCCGGCGCTGATCAACGCGGCGCAGAACCTCAACGCCGAGCGGGCCTGGAGCATCATGTTCGGCTGCGCCCTCGTCGCGGGCCTGGGCTACGCGCTGTTCGGCCTGATCGGCCGGCTGGTGGCGCCATGGGCCACCGGGAAGGTGGCGTGATGGACCAGCTCGTGAGGGTCGACGACCGCAGGAGCGTGGCCCGCGCCGTCGCGATGGGCCGCATCAGGAACGTCGGCTGGGGTGTCACCCGGACCCTGCTGAGCGGCGTTTCGGTCATGGCGATCACGCTGCTGCTCTGGGTCGCCTGGGTGGCCTGGGTCGACAACGACTTCATCGCGAAGGGGCCGTCCGACGTCTGGGAGTACCTCGTCGGCGACGACGACGCGATCGCGAACCGCGCCGAAGTCGTGGACCTGCTGGGTCGCACGTTGATCGACTCCGGCATCGGCTTCGTCGCGGGCATGGCTGCGGCCCTCGTCCTCGCGGGCCTCATCGTCCTGAGCAAGGGCGTCGAGGCCGCCGTGATGCCGGTCGCGATGATCCTGCGCGCCGTGCCGCTCATCGCGATGGCTCCGGTCATCATCTTGATCTTCGGCCGAGGATTCTCCTCGGTCGCCGTCATCAGCGGCATCGTCGTGCTGTTCCCGGCTCTCGTGACGATCGTGTTCGGACTCCGGGCGGTGTCGCAGCAGATGCGCGACCTGGTGCACGTGTACGGCGGCAGCGACTGGGACGCCCTGCGCAAGGTCGCGTTCCCCTCGGCCCTGCCGTCGCTGTTCGCGGCGATCCGGATCTCGGTGCCGGGTGCGATCACGGGCGCCCTGATCGCTGAGTGGCTGGCGACGGGGCAGGGCATCGGTTACGGCGTCGTCTCGGCGGCGGGCCGGTCGCAGAACACCAAGGTGTGGGCACTCGTCGTCGTCATCACGGTCGTGTCGCTGGTGCTGTACACCGTGGCGCAGGTCGTCGAGTCGTTCGTGCTGAGCCGCTTCGGTTCGGAGGCGGGCCGTGCCTGAGTCGGCGGCCGGGCTCGTGCTGGCCGCCGGCTCGGGATCGCGGTTCGGCATGCCGAAGGCGTTGGCCCGCACGGCCGACGGCACGCCCTGGATCTCGGTCGCCTGTGAGGCCCTGCGCCTCGGGGGCTGCGCGTCGGTCGTGGTGTCGCTCGGGGAGCTGGCCGAGTGCGCCCTGCACCTCGTGCCCCCCGAGGCGGAGCCCCTCGTCGTGCGTGACCACGCGACCGGGCTGTCGGCGTCACTGCGGGCCGGGCTCCAGGCGTTGTCGGCGACCTCCGCCGACGTCGCCGTCGTGACGCTTGTCGACCTGCCGGGGCAGGAACCCGAGGCGGTCCGCCGGGTGCTCGGGACGAGCGCCGGTACCGCGGCTCTCCGCCGGGCCACGTTCGACGGCCGGGTGGGACACCCGGTCGTGATCGGCCGGGACCACTGGTCCCCGCTGGTCGAGCACCTGGCCGGCGACGTCGGGGCGCGTTCCTACCTGGCGGCCCAGGGGGCCTCCGGCGTCGACTGCACCGATCTCGGCGGGGGACACGACGTCGACGTGGCGTCATGAGCGGGGGCCAGTCGTGACCGGGCGGCGCCATCGGTCGCTGTTCGCGACGCACCTGGTCAACACGACCCCTGCCGGCGAGCAGCCGCAGGTCCTCGGAGACCTGCGCCGGGCGATCCTCGACGGTGACGAGCCGCCGGGCACGCCCATCCCGATCGACGCGGTCGCGACATTCTTCGGCGTGAGCCAGAACCCGGTGCGCGAGTCCCTCAAGATCCTGATTGGCGAGGGCCTCGTGCAGCACACGCCCCACGTCGGGTACCGCGTCGCGCACCTGACGTTCGCGGAGTTCCGCGAGCTGTACGAGGTGCGACAGGCCCTCGAGTCGTCGGCACTGCGTTCGGCCGTGGAGCACGCGACCGAGACCGACGACCAGGCGATCCGTGACGTGCACGACGCGCTGGCCGAGGCCGTGGCGGCGGGCGACGAACGGGCGTACCACGCGCGATCGCGGCAGTTCCACATGGCGCTGATCGCACCGGCCCGCATGGCCCGTCTGCAACGGATGTACGAGTCGGCCTGGAACATCACCGAACCGGCGCGGCCCATGGCGCGTGTCCCGCTGCGCGGACGTGCCGCGTTCCACGACGAGCACGATCGCATGGTCGCGGCCTTCGTCGATCGCGACGCCGACCGGCTCATCGCGGAGTGCGTGACGCACTACGACCACCTGCGGTCCGCGATCGAGGGCTTCGCGGACGATCCCGACGTTTTCCTGCAGCAGTGACCGACGACGGGGCGCCTTTCCTATAGGTATCCCGTTACGTCGGGGTCATCGCTCGACGCGCACCGTCGAAACCTGGCGTTCCTAGCGTCGGCGGCAGACGACGAGGTCGTCGCCCCCACCTCTCCCACCGACGCCAGGAGCACCCCATGAGTGACATCCCCCACGAGTCCGACGCCGATGTCGTCGAGGCTGCCGGCTACCCGCCGGGACGCGGTTGGGTCAAGAAGGGCTACGACCCTCGGCTCGCGAACGAGGACCTCGCACCGCTCGAGGACCAGAGCTGGAACTCCTACAACATCTTCGCGTTCTGGATGTCCGACGTGCACAGCGTCGGCGGCTACGTGACGGCCGGCAGCCTGTTCGCCCTGGGCCTGACGAGCTGGCAGGTCTTCGTCAGCCTGATCGTGGGCATCGGCATCGTCCAGCTGTTCTGCAATCTCGTGGCCAAGCCCAGCCAGGTCGCCGGGGTGCCGTACCCCGTCATCAGCAGGGCCTCGTTCGGCGTGCTCGGCGCCAACATCCCGGCCATCATCCGCGGGCTCATCGCGGTGGCCTGGTACGGGGTGCAGACCTTCCTGGCGGCGACCTCGCTCAACATCGTCTTCATCAAGCTGTGGCCCGGGCTCGGGCAGTACGCCGACGTCGACCAGCACGGCTTCCTGGGCCTCTCGGCGCTCGGGTACGTGAGCTTCGCGATCCTGTGGGCCGTGCAGGCGGCCGTGTTCTGGCGGGGCATGGAGTCGATCCGCAAGTTCATCGACTTCTGCGGCCCGGCCGTCTACGTCGTGATGATCGTCCTGTGCGGCTACATGCTGTGGAAGGCCGACTTCGACATCGGCCTGAACCTGTCGGACGTCGAGCTGAGCGGGTGGGAGACCGTCACGACGATGCTCGGCGCGATCGCGCTGGTCGTGTCGTACTTCTCGGGACCGATGCTCAACTTCGGTGACTTCGCCCGGTACGGCAAGTCCTTCGACGCCGTGAAGAAGGGCAACTTCTGGGGCCTGCCGGTCAACTTCGTGGTGTTCTCGCTGCTCGTCGTGCTGACGGCGTCGGCCACGGTGCCGGTCTTCGGTGAGCTGCTGACCGATCCGGTGCACACCGTCGAGGCGATCGACACGCACGTCGCGATCCTGCTCGGCGGCCTGACGTTCGTCATCGCGACCGTGGGCATCAACATCGTCGCCAACTTCATCTCGCCGGCGTTCGACTTCTCGAACGTCTCGCCCCAGAAGATCAGCTGGCGCATGGGCGGCATGATCGCCGCGGTCGGCTCGATCCTCCTGACGCCGTGGAACTGGTACTCCGATCCCGACGCGATCTTCTGGACGCTCGGCCTGCTGGGCGCCCTGATCGGCCCTCTGTTCGGCATCCTGATCGCCGACTACTACGCGGTCCGGCGCCAGACGGTCGTCGTCGACGACCTGTTCACGCTGGACGAGAGCGGCACCTACTACTACGAGCGTGGCTACAACCCGGCCGCGGTCTACGCCGTGGTGGCGGCTGGCGCGGTCTCGATCCTGAGCGTCGTGATCCCGAAGCTCGCGGACGTCGTGACGTGGCTGCCGGACTACAGCTGGTTCGTCGGCTGCGGTCTCGGCGCGGCGATCTACTACGTCCTAGCGCTGCGCATGAACATCGACGGGGTGGCGGACCGCCGTGCCGCGGCGATGGCGGAGCAGGTCTGAGGATGCAGATCTTGGTCATCAATCCCAACACCACGGCGTCGATGACCGACACCATCGGTGCGTGCGCCCGGGCCGTCGTCGGCCCGGGCGTGGCCCTGGAGGTGGTCAACCCGGAGGAGGGCCCGGCCTCGATCGAGAGCCACCACGACGACGCCCTGAGCGTTCCTGGGGTCCTGGCCGCGGTGGCCTCGGGGGAGCGGGAGGGCGTCGACGCCTTCGTCATCGCGTGCTTCGGCGACCCGGGTCTGATGCCGGCCAGGGAGCTGGCGACCGGTCCGGTCATCGGCATCGCGGAGGCGGCGATGCGGACGGCGGCCTACCTCGGCCGCGGGTTCAGCGTCGTGACGACCTTGGCTCGCACGGTCGGCCACACCGAGGACCTGGCGCTCCTGTACGGGGTCGAGCGACAGTGCCGCGGGGTCCACGCGACGGGCATCGGGGTGCTCGAGCTCGAGACCGATCCGACGGCCTACGAGACCGTGCGTGAGCACGCCCGCGCCGCGCTCGCCGCCGATCGCTCCGACGTCATCGTGCTGGGGTGCGCCGGCATGGCCGACCTGGGACTGCGGCTCTCGCTCGATCTCGGTGTCCCGGTGGTCGACGGCGTCGCGGCCGGCGTCGCCCAGGCCGAGGCCTTGGTCAGGCAGGGTCTGCTGACGTCCGGGCACGGGGAGTTCAGTCCGCCCCGGCGTCAGGTCATGACCGCGGAGCCGTGACCTGGACGGGGTCACCCGCGAGGAGGGCGTGGAGCGTCGTGATGACCCCGTGGTCGAGATTCGACGGTGCCGTGTGCCGGGCTCGGGCCAGCACGTCGGGATGGGCGTTCGCCATCGCGAAGGACAGGTCGGCGGCATCGAGCATCTCGAGGTCGTTGAGGTAGTCGCCGAACGCGACGGTCTGCGCCGGCGTGATGCCGAGCTGCTCCTGCAGGAGCTGCACCGCGCGGCCCTTGTTCGCCTCCGCCGCCATGACGTCGATCCAGTGCTGGCCGGACACGACGACCTGGTGCGACGTGCGGAACCGCTCGAGCGATGGCGCGGTGCCGGACTCGGCGTCGTGGAAGTCGAAGATCGCCAGCTTCAGCACGTCGTCGTCGACCGCGAGCAGGTCGTCGACGCTCTCGAGGGCGACGTAGTACCGGCGGGCCTCCTCGAGGAACGGCTCGTCGGTGCGCTCGACGTACGCGGACCGCTTGCCACAGACCACGACACCGAGGTCGCGACCCTGCTCGGTGAGCGCGCGGAGCAGCGTGACGGCATCGGTGACGAGCTCGCGGTCGAGCGTGACCGAGGCCAGCTCGTGACCGTCGCGGACGACGTAGGTGCCGTTCTCGGCGATGAACGACATGCCGTCGTCGGCTCGTTCGAAGAGACGGGCGAGGGTCGCGTACTGGCGCCCGCTCGCCGGGACGAAGGCGATGCCGCGGTCGCGCATCGTCTCGAGCAGCGGCCAGAGGGTGTCGGGGATCTCGCCGTTCGCGTCGAGGAGGGTGCCGTCCATGTCGGCGACGACCAGTCGCAGGTCGGGGGAGGCGCTCACCACGGGTGCGGTGACCAGCCGAGCCCGATCTCGTTGCCGTCGGGATCGTGGAAGACGGCCTTCCGCAGCCCGTTCGGGTAGGTCTCCTCCAGCACCGGCTCGTGCCCGCCTGCCCTGGCGGTGGCCAGCGCGGCGTCGAGGTCGTCGACGAACAGCGTCACGACGCCGTGGCCGGCTCGGCCGGCGTCCTGCTCGACGTACAGGTGCGTCGTCTCGCCGAGGTCCCAGACCGACTCGACGTCATTGGCGCGGAAGGCCTCGAGGCCCAGGAGGCTGGAGTACCAGCGAGATGCGGCGTCGTGGTCGCTGACGCGCACGCCCGCGAACAGGTGAAGGGCCATGACCCATGATCTCCCGCGAACCGGCGTGCGCGCATCCGCCTACGCGTCGGGCTCCCAGCGCAGGAGGTCGCCGGGCTGGCAGTCGAGCACCTCGCACAGGGCGGCGAGCGTGCTGAAGCGCACGGCCTTGGCGCGACCGTTCTTGAGGACCGCGATGTTGGCGGGGGTGATGCCGACCAGCTCCGCCAGGGTGCCCACCGACATCTTGCGCCGGGCGAGCATGACGTCGATGTCGACGACGATCGCCATCAGATGACCTCGTCGAGCTCGGACTGCAGCTGCTGGGCCTCGGCGTCGCGGGAGACGGCCTGGGCCAGCAACGTGCGCATGACATATACGACCAGCGCGACGCCGGCGACCACGAGCGCGAGCCCGCAGATCAGGCCGACCAGCCCGGGAGCGACCTCGTCTCCAGGCGTCGCGTGGTTGGCGAACCGCGCCACGACCGCGACCGCGAAGACCAGGACCGACGCCGTGCCGATCGCCGCGACCACGAGGTCGACGTAGCGGAACGCGGCGGGGGAGAAGACGGTCCCGCGCCGCACCATCGTCAAAAGCCGCCAGATGCAGACCGCGACGACCTGGAGGGTCACGACTCCTGCGACGCCGATCGACGTGAGAGCCACGTCGATCCCGGTGGGTGCCTCGTCGGAGTCGAGCCACAGGAGCGCGACCATCGCCGCCTGCACGACGACCGACCCGGCCAGCGCGATCCCGATCACGACCCGCAGCACGCGGACGACCCAGGTGTTCATCATTGATCTCTTTTCGTCGTTGAACGAGAGAAATCTATCGAAAAACAATCGAGTGAGTCAATTGCGGACGGCAGATCGGGAGCGCCCGGGCCGGGGTCCGTCGTGGCGTTACTTCTGGACGAAGGGGAGCAGAAGCGCGTTGACCTCGGGGGCGTGGGTCCACAGCATGCCGTGGGGCGCGCCCTCGATCTCGTGGTACTCGGCCTCGGGGAACGCGGCGTGGAACGCGCGGCCGGTCGGGTCGATCGGCAGGATGCGGTCGGCGGTGCCGTGAGCGATCAGGGTGGGCTTGCCGCTGGCCCGGACCGCGGCGACGTCCGCCGTGAAGTCCTCGATCCACGTGGGCACGACCGCGTAGGCCGCGTCGGGGGCGCTGCCGGTCGCGGTGGCCCAGCTGGCGTCGACGGCCTGCTGCGAGATCCGCGAGCCCAGGTTCTCGTCGAGGTTGTAGAAGTTCGCGTAGAAGTCGGTGAACCACGCGAAGCGATCGGCCCGGGCGGACTCGGCGATCTCGTCGAACAGCGACTGCGGGACGCCCTGGCCGAGCATGCCCGGCTCGAGCGAGCCCAGGAAGGCGAACTTGGCGACGCGGTCGGTGCCGAAGAGCTTGGCGTAGCGCGCCAGCTCGCCGGTGCCCATCGAGAAGCCGACCAGGATCACGTCGGTCAGGTCGAGGGTCGTCAGGAGCGTGTCGAGGTCGGCCGCGAACGTGTCGTAGTCGTAGCCCTTGCCGGCCTTGGAGGACCGGCCGAAGCCGCGACGGTCGTACGTGATGACCCGGTGGCCGGCGGCGAGCAGCTCGCGCGACTGGCGCTCCCACGACGAGCCGTCGAGCGGGTAGCCGTGGATCAGCACGACGGGCTGGCCCGTGCCGTGGTCCTCGTAGTACAGCTCGATCGGGGTGGAGTTCTCCTGGCCGACGGTGATGTGTCCCATGGTCCTGTCCTCTGTTCGACGCGATTGAGAACGCTCGTTCTCAGCGATGGGTCTAGACTAGAGAACAGACGTTCTCCACGCAAGTGGTAGCCCCATGAGAGGTCCCGCCCATGACTCCCACCGCCGCTGCACCCGACCGCGAGCGCGTCATCGAGGCTGCCGACCGGCTCTTCTACGCACACGGGATCCAGGCCGTCGGGATGGATGCCGTGCGCACCGCGTCCGGCGTGCCGCTCAAGCGCCTGTACGCGCAGTTCCCGTCGAAGGACGCGCTCCTGGTCGAGGTCCTGCGGCATCGCCGCTCGATCTGGGACGCGGGCATTGCAGCGGCGGCCGCGTCGGCCACCCGTCCGGTCGACAAGATCCTCGCGGTGTACGACTTCCTCGACGAGTGGTTCCGCACCGACGACTTTCGCGGCTGCGGGTTCATCAACGCCTTCGGGGAGCTCGGAGCCGTGTCGCCCGAGGTCGCCCGGATCGCTCGCGAGCAGAAGACCGACTTCCAGCGCTACGTCGCAGGTCTGGTCGAGGAGCTCGGCGCGTCGGCCGAGCTCGCGGCCCAGCTTGCGATCCTGGCGGAGGGCGCCCAGACGACCGCGGCGATCAGCGGTGCCCCTGACGCCGCGATCCACGCGCGCTCGGCGGCCCGGATCCTCATCGACGCCGCGCTCACCGAGGCTTGACGGGTGGCCGGAGCAGCAGGTCCACGCGCGCTTCGATCTCGGCCATGACGTCCTCGTGGGAGACGAGTCGGCGAAAGTGCAGGGGCGCGACGACCATCTCGAGGAGCATTCGCCCCTCCGTCTCGGGGGCGACCTCGCCCCGGCTGCGACCGCGCTCGACCATGCCGCTGGCGGCCTGGAACCGCTCCGTCCAGAACTGTCGACGGTGGTGCTCGAGCTCCGGCGAGGCGCCGGCCGTCACGGCGGCTCGAGCCACCGCGTGGCCGCGGGGCGAGTCGAGGTACTGGGCGACGGACGTCGCGTAGGCGATCAGGTCCTGGCGAAGGCTCCCGGTGTCGGGGATCGTGATGGCGGCCTGGCTGCTCATCAGGAAGGCATCGGCGACGAGCCCTTCCCAGGAGCCCCAGCGGCGGTAGATCGACGACGGAGCGACCCCGGCTCGGGCGGCGACCTGCGGGACGCTGACCGCTCCGACCCCGTCCTCGAGCAGGGCGAGGGTCGCCTCGCACACGACCTCACGCACCCTCGCTGAGCGGCCGCCGGTACGACGGGTCGGCGCGGGACGTGCAGGCGATGAGACCATGTTCCACTAAAGCACAGTTCATTGCGTTAATGGCGGATGTCTGCTTGGCTGGCGCAGCGGCGAGCGGCCGCGCACCGATCGGAGAGCTCGTGGCGACCTTTCGCAAGAACCTGCTGGTGACGCTCTGTGCGCTGACGCGCACCACCGAGCGGGCCGCGCACCGCCGTGGTGTCGGCTACTTCCTGCCGGCGCTGTTCGTCGACCGGTTCGCCAACCTCGGCGGACTCGACAAGACCCAGTTCTCCGCGCAGCTCGACGCCTGCCGGTCCTTCGAGGACGAGGCCTGGGCCGGGTAGTGGCGCGACCTCGCCGCCGTCCACCTGGGCGTTGCCGCTGAGGCGCTCGAGCGCCTGGGTGGGCCGCGGCTGAGCGACGTGCTCGATGGCGCGGACGCGGAGACCACACGGCTGCTCGGTGAGGTGCTCGGGCCGGCCGTGGAGGTGTTCGCCGATCGGACTCCGGAGAACGCCGCCGGCCTCGTGGACGACTTCGCGGCACGTCACCCCGACCACCGCGATGCGGCGGTGGCGATCGACGCCCTGCTGAAGGCGATCACCTATCTGTTCGCGGCGTCGTGGCCTGGCTGGACCCCGTCACGACTGGCCGCGTACCGCGACTGCCGGCGGCTCTTCGACGCGCTGCTGTTCGCGTTGGCGCCCGCCGCTGGCGCGAGCGTCGAGAGACTCCGGGTGACGGTCGACGGTGACGAGGTCGTCGCCTATGCACTCTTCCCGCCGGGCGGCGCCCCCATGCCGGCGGTCCTCATCAGCAACGGGCTGGAGGGCACGATCGAGGAGGCTCTGCTCCCAGTGCTGCGGTTCCGCGACGCGGGCCTGGCTGTGGTGGCCATGGAGATGCCGGGCACGTTCGCCTACCGCAAGCCGCTCTCGCCGCAGTCGGAGGATGTGTACACCGCGGTCATCGACCACCTGGCGAGCCATCCGCGCATCGACCCGGACCGGCTGGGGATGGTCGGCCTGAGCTTCGGTGCCCACTGGTCCACCCGCGTGGCGGCGCGCGACGGCAGGCTCAAGGCCGTCGTCTCCAACGGCGGCCTCTATCACCGCAGCTTCCAACCGGCTGCGACCTTCGGCATGCCCGAGATCATGCTCTGGACCCTGCAGCGGACGACCGGGGCCACGAGCAGCCTCGATCTGGCTCGCAAGCTGGGGGCGCTCTCGCTCAAGCACCTCTACCGCGAGATCGCGATCCCCGTGCTGGCGATCAACGGCGACAGCGACACGCTCGTCAGCACGCAGGACACCGTCGACCTCGCGGAGCAGGCGCCCCTCGGGCAGCTGCGGCTCTACTCCGACGACGACCACTGCGCGATGGGCCACTACACCGAGTGGCTCGACGACACGCTGGGCTGGTTGAAGCAACAGCTCGAGGCGTGAGGTCGAGCCCCCAGTGGAGGGGGTCAGCCGATCGTGGGGGTGGGGTCGACCCAGGGGAGGGGCTCGGCGCAGAGGCGCTCGGCCTCGGCCCGTTCGAGGCCGAGGGCGACCAGGACGTCCGACGCGACGCCGTCGACCGTCGTGGCCTCGTCGAGGTCGGGGCGCTCGTGCAGGAGGTGACCGAGCTCGATCATCGCCCCGGTCACGACGACCATGGCGCGGTCTACGTCGACCTCACGGAAACGTCCGGCCTCCTGGGCGGCACGGATGTCGCGCCGCGCGCGCGGGCCCATGCCGTCGGGCGACTTCGAGAGCACGTGCCCCTGGGTCAGGAGCACGCGGCTGAGCTGGGGCTCGAGCCGGTGCAGCCGGCCCGTGAGGCGGAAGCTGCGCGCGAACAGGGCCGCCGGATCGGTCGTGCCGTCGTCGACCGCGTCGAGCGACTCGGCCCACTGGCCCAGGGCTGACTCGATCGCGGCGGCGAACAGCGCGTCCTTGGAGTCGAAGTGGTTGTAGAACGTGCCGATGCCGACGTCGGCGCGCTCGGTGACCTCCTGGATCGGCACGCCCGTGCGGCCCTCGACGAGCAGGTCCTGGGCAGCCGCGATCAAGGCGGACCGGGTCTGCGCGCGGCGTCGGTCGAAGCGTGACGTGCTCGCGGGGACACCGGCCATGCCACGGATCCTAGCCCGACTGGGTGGTTGCCGACCGACGTCTCCGACCCTAGACTGAAGAAATCTTCAGTTTCGGAGGAATCCTCGATGAGTGAGCACGACGACAGCCACCGCGACCTGCACAGCGAGCAGGGTCCGCGCCCTGGCGAGCCCCGCGACCGGTCGCCCGACCCCGTCATCAAGGTGCACGACATCGCCTGGCTGGAGTTCGAGAAGCCTGATCTCGCGGCGGCCGAGGTGTTCGCGCGGGCCTTCGGCTTCACGGTGACGCACCGCTCGGCGCACGAGCTGAACCTGCGTGGGGCGCTGCCCGGCAGCCCGTGCGTCATCATCCGCAAGGGCGAGCGGTCGAGGTTCGTGGGCCCGGCCTTCCGCGCTGCGGCCACGACCGACCTGCTTCGGCTCGCCGAGGCCACCGGCACGAGGGCCCGACGGCTGCCCGAGCACCTGGGCGGCCTGAGCGTCGACGTCCGCGAGCCCGCGGGGGCGCTGGTCCGTGTGGTCGCCGACACGATCGAGCACCCTGCGCTCGAGACGCAGCCCGTCCACACGTTCAACTTCGGTGGCGCGCTCGATCGGACCAACCAGGCGCAGCGCCCCCCGCGACAGCCTGCGGTCGTCGAGCGACTCGGTCACGTCGTGCTGCAGACCACGAGGTACCTGTCGTCGTTGAACTGGTACCTCGACCACCTGGGCCTGATCGTCTCGGACTTCCTGTACTTCCCGGGCCAGCGTCACCGCGGACCCACGATGAGCTTCATCCGGTGCGACCGCGGCGACACCCCGGCCGACCACCACACGCTCGCGATGACCCTCGGCCCCCGCAACCGCTACGTGCACTCGGCGTACCAGGTGGCCGACCTCGACGCCCTCGCCGCCGGCGGTGAGCACCTCAAGGACCTCGGCTACCACCACTCGTGGGGCATCGGTCGGCACATCCAGGGCAGTCAGATCTTCGACTACTGGCGCGACCCTGACGGCTTCCTCGTCGAGCACTTCAGTGACGGCGACATGTTCGACGCCTCCCTGGAGCCCGGCTGGGGCGAGATGACCGCCAGCGGCCTCGCCCAGTGGGGTCCGCCCGCGACCGCCGACTTCCTGGGCATCGCGCCGGGCCGGGAGTCGCTGCGCGAGGCCCTGTCGATGACCACCGCCCTCCGAGACGACAACGAGTTCGACCTGACCCGCCTGTTCGGCCTGATGAAAGTTGCCCGCTCATGAGCCTTCCCGTCCTCCGCACCGCCGACGCCTGGTGGCTGCAGCGTCCCGACGGCGCGGTTCGCATCGCGACCGCCGCCACGACGACCGCCGAGCTGCTCGCCGATCGTGCTGCGGTGCTCGCGGCGCGTGACGCCGGAGATCCCGTCCCGGTCGCCGATCTCGCGCTCGTCTCGCCGGTCACGGCACCGTGCCGTGTCGTGGCCCAGATGGCCAACTACGCGAGCCACGCGAAGGACGCCGGCATGGACCCCGCCGCGGTTCCGCTCGCGTTCTTCCGCAAGGCCTCCGGCTCGATCAACGGTCCGCACGACGACATCGTGCGACCGGCCCACGTGACGCTCCTCGACTACGAGGTCGAGATCGGTCTCGTCATCGGGCGCGAGGTGCCGGTGGGCACCGAGGTCGCGGAGTCCGACCTCCCGGGAATCGTGGCTGCCTTGGTCGTGACGAACGACGTCTCGGCGCGCGACCAGCAGCTGCCGAAGACCCAGTTCTACGAGTCGAAGTCGTACCCCACGTTCACGCCGGTCGGGCCTGTCCTGCTGATCCTCGAGGAGGGGGAGCTCGCCCGGTTCGCTGAGCTGCGGCTGCGCCTGTGGGTCAACGGCGAGCTGCGTCAGGACGAGCTGGCCTCCGACGTCATCTACGGACCACTCGAGGCGTTCCGGGCGCTGAGCCGGTTCCAGCAGCTCGCTCCGGGCGACCTGCTCCTCACGGGCACGCCCGTCGGAACCGCCCTGAGCGCGCCGCCCAAGCCGATCGAGATCATCGGCGCGCTCCTGCCGCCGGCCACCAAGTGGCGCATCTTCTTCAAGAAGCAGGTCAAGAACCCCCGCTACCTGCAGGACGGCGACCTCGTGGAGGTCGCGATCGCGACCGACGACGGCGCGATCGACCTGGGTTCGCAGCGCGCGAGCGTGCGGTGGGCCTCGTGAACCTCGCCGTGATCGTGCTGACGGCGCTCGTCGGGCTGGTCGTCGCCGCGACGGGAGCGGCGAAGGTGGCCGCCGTCCCCGACATGCGTTCGCGCGCCGACCATCTGGGCTTCTCAGCCCGCGCCTTCCGGATGATTGGTGGGCTGGAGCTGGCCGCTGCCGTGGGGATCGCGCTCGGTCTCGCCTGGGCGCCGATCGGCGTCGCGGCGGCGATCGGTCTCGTCGCGATGATGGTGGGTGCCGTCGTGTGCCACCTGCGTGCGGGCGATCGCCCGATCGACGCCGCGCCCGCGATCGTCGTGGGAGCTGCGCTCGTCGCGGTCCTCGTGCTGCGGGTGCAGACGGCGTGAGCACCGTGACCGCGCCGCCACCGACGCTGATCCCGGTGCTGATCATCGGGGCCGGGCCGACGGGTGCGTGTGCTGCGCTCGAGCTCGCTCGGCACGGCACCCCGAGCGTCGTGATCGATCGCTGGGAGGGTGTCTACCCGCAGCCGCGGGCGGTCCACCTCGACGATGAGGTGCTCCGCATCCTCGACCGGCTCGGTGTCGCCGAGCGTTTCGCCGCGATCTCGCGTCCGGGCGGCGGGTTGCGCATGGTCGACGCGGACCTGCGGGTGCTGGGCGAGTTCCCGCGCGAAGGGGTCTCGCCAGTCACCGGCTTCACCCGCGCGAGCATGTTCGACCAGCCGGACCTCGAAGGCCTGCTGCGAGACCGGCTGGCCGAGACGCCGGAGGTCACGCTCCTGGGTGGTCGAGAGGTCACCGCGATCGAGCAGCTCGACCAAGGCCGGGTGCGGGTGCATGCGCGCGCGACCGACACCGGTGAGGAGCAGGTCGTCGACGCCGAGGTGCTGCTGGGTTGCGACGGTGCCAACAGCCTCGTGCGCCGGTCGATCGGCTCGACCATGACCGACCTCGGGTTCGAGCAGCGCTGGCTCGTCGTCGACATCCGCACCAGCGAGGACCTGCGGCAGTGGGAGGGGGTGCACCAGGTGTGCGACAGCACCCGGGCCGCCACGTACATGCGGATCGGGCCGGAGCGGTACCGCTGGGAGTTCCAGCTCCTCGAGCACGAGACGGCCGCGGACTTCGCCTCGATTGCGGCGCTCGCACCCCTCGTCGCCCCGTGGACCGCGGGCGTCGACGTGTCGACGCTGGAGGTCATCCGGTCGGCCGAGTACACCTTCCGCGCCGCGATTGCCGACCGGTGGCGCTCGGGACACATCTTCCTCCTGGGCGACGCTGCCCACCTCACGCCGCCGTTCATCGGCCAGGGCATGGGCGCCGGCGTCCGCGACGCGAGCAACCTCGGGTGGAAGGTCGCCGGGTTCCTCGACGGGTCCCTGCCGGCCGACGTGCTCGACACCTACGAGCCCGAGCGGTCACGCCACGCCCGGTCGATGATCGACACCGCCCGTCTCCTGGGCACGATCATGACGCGCGGCGGGCGCGCGGGCGACACGCTGCGCGCCGCCGTCGTGCCGGTGCTGAACCGCACGCCGGTCGTGCGCCGCCGGTTCATCGACAGTGCCACGCCGCCCCTGGCCGGGTCGTCGCTCGTCGCGGCCCGCCGCGGGGACCGGCTGGCTGGGCACCTCTGCCCGAACACCGTGGACGGCCATCGCGTCGTCGACGACCTGATCGGTCCGGGCTGGGCCCTCGTGACCGCCGCGGCTCCGTCGCCCACCGACCGTCGCGAGCTCGAGGCGCGTGGCTGCGCCGTTGTCGAGACGACGGCTCGCCCCGAGCTCGCGGCCTGGTTGCGCGAGGGCCGGACGACGGCTGCGGTGGTGCGACCGGACCGGACCACGGTGGCCTCCGGCCGCGAGGTCTCGGCCCTGGTCGCCCTGCTCGTCACCCTGATCACTCCCACGTCCGCCGGGGTGTCCGCATGACCACGACGATCCCGACCTACCGCCCTGACATCTACTCACGCGAGGCGATCCTCGACCCGTACCCGCACTACGACCGGATGCGTGCCCTCGGCCCCGTCGTGCGCCTGTCCAGGCAGCGGGTGCTCGCGGTGACGCGCTACGAGGACTGCAAGCAGGTGCTGCTCGACGACGCGACGTTCGTCTCCGGCCGCGGCGTGGCCCTCAACCCGGTGGCCAACCGGCTCAGCCGGGGCACGACGCTCAACAGCGACGGCGAGGAGCACGACCGTCGCCGCAAGATCCTGGCCTCGCGCCTGACTCCGAAGGCGCTGCGGTCGATGCGCGACGAGGTCGAGCAGCGTGCCGACGCCGTCGTGGCCGCGGCCGTGGAGAAGGAGCACGTCGACGGGGTCAGCGACATCGCCGAGGCGCTGCCCACGTCCTTCGTGCCGGACCTC
>JAHEXN010000017.1:18873-21081 GCA_023252095.1 Actinomycetes bacterium
ACCGGCCCACCGCAGCAGGTTCTCGCGCCCCTCCTCGTTCGTGCCGGACCTCATCGGCTGGCCCCAGGAGGGGCGCGAGAACCTGCTGCGGTGGGCCGGTGCCACGTTCGACTCGCTCGGGCCGGTCAACCGTCAGACGGTTCGGACGGCCCCCTCCGCGATCGGGATGATGCGGTTCGCGCGCTCGGTCGTGCGGCGTGGGGCGGTGATCCCGGGCTCGATGGGTGCCGACCTCCTGGAGAAGGCCGAGAGCGGTGAGATGCAGCGCAGCGAGTGCCCCGCCCTCATGATCGACTACCTCGCGCCGTCGCTGGACACCACGATCAGCGCGATCGCGAGCGCCCTGATGCTCCTGGCCCAGCACCCTGATCAGTGGGCCGCGCTCAAGGCCGATCCCTCGCTGATCCCGAACACGGTCAACGAGGTCGTCCGCCTGGAGTCGCCGCTGCGCGCGTTCGCGCGGTACGTCGAGCGCGACACCGAGATCGGGGGAGTCTCGGTTTCGGCGGGATCGCGGGTGGCCGTGTTCTACGCCTCGGCCAATCGGGACGAGCGCGTCTGGGACGACCCGACCGCCTTCGACGTCACCCGCGACGCCGCCGCCCAGCTGGGCTTCGGTCAGGGCGCGCACGGCTGCGCAGGGCAGGGCCTGGCCCGACTCGAGACGCAGTCGATCCTGCGGTCGATCGTGAGTCGCGTCGACCTCATCGAGATCACGGGCGAGCCGACCTGGGGACTCAACAACATCATCCACAAGCTCGACCACCTGCCGCTGCGCCTGACGGCCAGCGGGAAGGACCAGTGACCATGAAGATCATCGCGGACTACGACCGGTGCGAGGGCCACGGCCTGTGCGTCGACCAGGCGCCCGACGTGTTCGACCTCGACGACGAGGGCGACCTCGTGCACCACTTCGACGGAACCGACCTGCCGGCGGAGCACGAGGCGGCGGGGCGCCGCGCGGTCGACTCCTGCCCGGTGGCAGCGCTGCGGCTGGCATGAGCCCACGCGACGTCGTGGTGGTCGGCGGGTCGACCGCCGGGGCCACCGTCCTGCGCGAGCTCCGCTCCCGTGGGTACGAGGGCAGACTCACCGTCGTCGACCCCGAGCCGGGCACCAACCGGCCGCCGCTGTCGAAGGCCGTGCTGGCCGATGCGGACGCGGAGGGATCGGTGCTCATAGATCACGCGGCGCTCGACGTCGAGCACGTCCGGGCTGCCGCGTCCGGTCTGGACCACTCCGCCCGGACGCTGCTGACTGCCGACGGCGGAGCCCGCCCGTTCGACGCGCTCGTGATCGCCACCGGCTCGCGGGCACGGCGGATCGCGGCGCCCGGCCAGGAGGGTGAGCTCGTCCTGCGCACGGTCGAGGACGCCCGCCGTCTGCGAGAACGGTTCGCCGAGGCGTCGTCGGCACTTGTCGTGGGTGCGGGCTTCCTGGGGCTCGAGGTCGCGACGGCCGCGGCGAAGGCGGGTCTGCGCGTCACGGTCGTCGACGTCGACCCGCCCCTGCAGCGGCTGCTCGGCACGCACCTGGCGTCGTCGGTCTGCGACCGCGCCGCCGCGCTGGGCATCGCGTTCCGTCGATCGGGTGCCACGCTGGTCGGTGAGCCGGTTCGCGGTGTCCGCCTGGACGACGGGGAGGAGCTCGCGGCGGACGTCGTCGTGAGCTGTGTCGGCGACGAGCCCGTGACCGACTGGCTCCGCGACTCCGGCATCGAGCTCGATCGGGGAGTCGTGATCGACGATCGTGCGCGCACGAGTCTTGACGACGTCTGTGCGGCGGGAGACGTCGCCGCAGTCCGAGCCGGTGAGCACGTCGTGCGCGCGCCGTTCTGGGCCAATGCCGTGACCCAGGGACGCGTTGCAGCGGCGTCGATCCTCGGGCAGTCGAGTGAGGACCCGATCGTGGACCACTACTTCTGGACCGAGGTCGCGGGCACGGCGATCAAGGTCGTCGGACCGCTGCCGCTCGAGGGCGAGCCCCGAGTGCTGGAGGACGCCGGCTCGGGGAGCGGTCTCCTGGCGTGGGACCCGTCCACCGTCGTGGCGTACGGCATCCGTCGCTCGGTGCCCAGGTTGCGTGCCGCGCTGCGGGAGCTGTCGGTTCCGCCGCCAGCTGAGCACAGATGATCGAGTCCGGGGTCCCGCGTTTGTGGTTTCGTGGTCGCGGGCCGACGGTCCGAGGTCGAGCCCACGAGGAGGTGGG
>JAHEXN010000251.1 GCA_023252095.1 Actinomycetes bacterium
CGGCCGTCGCCAGCGCGCCGAGCACGACCTCGACGTCGTCACCGAGGGCCTCGGCGACCTCGGTGGACCCCAAGACCTCCGTCAGGGTGGGCAGGTGTCCCGTCGTCGCGAGCAGGGCCGTCTGGGCCGGCGCGGCGGTGAGGCACGAGATGGCCTCGACGGCGACGTCCTCATCTGCCGCAGTGCCGGCGACCGCCAGGGCCGTGCCGCTCAGCGGCGGACGTGACGTGTCGGCGGAGGCCGACGTCAGCGGGTACGGCGCGACGCGCAGCTCGCCGACGACGGGGGCGAGATCCGGAGAGCGCAGCAGCGACACGGGTCCGACCAGGAACGCGCCTCCGGGCGCCGCGAACGTCGTCGCGGCGTCGAGGGACGCACCCGGTCCGACGTCGGACGCGGCGTACGTGCGGACGACACCACCCGCGGCCCCGCCTGCCTCCCCCGCGAGGGCCGTGACGAAGTCGTCGAGGTCGCTGAGGGCCTGGTCTGAGGCACCTGCGACGAGTGCGCGGATCCAGTCGGTCGTGGTGCCCGCGACCTGCAGGGAACCGCCGATCCGAGCCGCTCCGCCACTGAGCTGGTTCCACGTCACCGGGGCGGTCATGTCCAGGCCGGCCCGCTCGGCGGTCGAGCCCCGGTGGAACAGCACCTGGGGCTCGTAGGTCCAGGGAGCGGCGACCACCTGGCCCTCGACCGTGACGGCGTCGACCGCGGCCTCGGTACGGCCGTCGGTCAGGTCGTCGGCGTCGGCGCCGGACAGGTCGGCGAGCAGGCCCGAGGCCGAGAGCTCGGCGACGAGGGCGGTGTCGAGGCCGATGACGTCGAGGTCGTCGCCCGTCCGGAGCCGTTGGAGCAGGTCGACCCGGCGTTCCTGCGGGTCGGCGGGCGCCTCGACGAGCTCGAGGCGGTAGTCGCCGTCAGCACCGTCGCTGCACGTGCGCGCGAGCGTCGCGTAGCGGCTCGCGTCCTCGACGTACCAGCGCACGGTCGCGGGCTCGCCGGGTTCAGCGTCGCGCGTCACGGAGGCGCACGCCGCCAGGCTCGCCATGACGAGCGCGCCTGCCGTCACGACGGCGACGTGCCCCCTCCCTCGGCTGGTCACGGGGACCACTGTGGCACACGCCACGGTCCGCCCGAGACTGCCCGGACGGACCGTGTCGCGATGGTGCCGACGGGTCAGAGCGTGACGTCCTCGAGCATCTCCGTGACGAGTGCGGCGACGGGCGAACGCTCGGAACGGGTCAGCGTGACGTGGGCGAACAGCGGGTGCCCCTTGAGCTTCTCCACGACCGCCACGACACCGTCGTGGCGCCCGACACGGAGGTTGTCGCGCTGGGCGACGTCGTGCGTCAGGACGACCTTCGAGTTGGCCCCGATGCGCGACAGCACGGTCAGCAGCACGTTGCGCTCCAGCGACTGCGCCTCGTCGACGATCACGAACGAGTCGTGGAGCGAGCGGCCGCGGATGTGGGTCAGCGGCAGCACCTCGAGCATCCCGCGGTCGAGGATCTCGTCGATCACGGCCGGCGAGGTGACCGCACCCAGCGTGTCGTAGACCGCCTGGCCCCAGGGCCCCATCTTCTCGGACTCGCTGCCGGGCAGGTAGCCGAGCTCCTGACCGCCCACGGCGTACAGCGGCCGGAAGATCACGACCTTCTTGTGCAGGCCTCGCTCCATCGTGGCCTCGAGGCCGGCGCACAGCGCCATGGCCGACTTGCCGGTGCCCGCCCGGCCGCCGAGGGACACGATGCCGATCTCGGGGTCGAGCAGGAGGTCGAGCGCGACACGCTGCTCCGCCGACCGGCCGTGGACGCCGAACGCCTCGCGGTCGCCCCGGACGAGCTGAACGCTCTTGTCGGCCCTGACGCGTCCGAGCCCGCTGCCCTTGTCGCTCAGCAGCACCAGCCCCGTGTGGCACGGGAGCTCGGCGGCCTCCGCGAGCTCGAGCGAGCCGGTGTCGTAGAGCGTGTCGAGGTCCGTGACGTCGACCTCGAGCTCGCGCATGCCGGTCCAGCCCGACTCGAGGGCCAGCTCGGCGCGGTACTCCTCGGCCGCCAGGCCGACCGCCGAGGCCTTGACCCGCATCGGCAGGTCCTTGGAGACGAGCGTGACGGAACGGCCTTCGTCGGCGAGGTTCTTGGCCACGCTGAGGATCCGCGTGTCGTTGTCGCCGAGTCGGAACCCGGCCGGCAGGGAGGACGAGTCGATGTGGTTGAGCTCGACCCGCAGCGTGCCGCCCTCGTCACCGATCGGCAGGGGCGCGTCGAGCGTGCCGTGCTGCACCCGCAGGTCGTCGAGGTACCGCAGGGCGGACCGGGCGAAGTAGCCCAGCTCCGGGTGGTGACGCTTGGCCTCGAGCTCGGTGATGACGACCACGGGCACGACGACCTCGTGCTCGTGGAACCGGGTCAGGGCCCCCGGGTCCGCCAGGAGGACGCTCGTGTCGATGACGTACGTGCGTCGCAAGCTCTCGTGGACAGCCATGGCTGTTCTCCCTACCGAGCCCGCGCGCGCCCTGCGCCGGCCCTAGTCGTCGGTGCGAGTGGGGCGGTCAGGCTCAGGGGCGAGCATCAACACACTCGCAAGTTACGCCCGTCCCCGAGCCCGGGAGCGGCGACACGCTGAGGCGAGTGTTTCGCCCCGGTGAACACTTGCGGGTGCCCAGCACGGACCCGCAGCCGACCGCCGCTCGTCGTGGCGGACAAGCAGGCATGGCCGAGGGAGCGGGGTGGGCGGTCTCAGCTTCACGTCGCACGGCAGATGGTGACTTCCCACGGGACATGTGCTGTGGGAAGTCACCGCCAGCCGTGCCCGGTTCAACGGGTAGCGAACCCGGCCGGCTCCCACCCGTTCAGGTCCATGCCGTTTGTCGGCGACCTCACTGGGGCCGCACCGACTCCGAACGACCGCTACGCCCCGAAGCGGCGCTCGCGGTTGGCGTAGGACCGCACGGCGCGCAGCAGGTCGACGCGGCGCAGCGCGGGCCACAGGACGTCGGTGAAGTAGAACTCCGAGTGAACGCTCTGCCAGAGCAGGAAGCCGGAGAGCCGCTGCTCCCCCGACGTGCGGATCACGAGGTCGGGATCGGGCTGGCCCTTGGTGTAGAGGTGCTCGGCGATGTCGTCGACCACGAGCGTTCGGGCGACGTCCTCGAGCGAACGACCCTTGGACGACTCCTCCAGGAGCAGGGAGCGCATCGCGTCGGTCAGTTCCTGGCGCCCGCCGTAACCGACGCAGACGTTGACCTGGAGCTCGGTGCCGGTGCTGGCCTCGGCGGCCCGCTTGAGCCGCGCCGCCGACTCGGCCGGCAGGAGGTCGAGGCTGCCGATCAGGCGCACGTTCCACCGACCGTCCTCGGCGAGCCGTTCGACGAGCTCCTCGGCGGCCCCCAGGATGCTGCGGACCTCGGCCTCGGACCGCTGCAGGTTGTCGGTCGAGAGGACCCAGAACGTGACGATGCGCACGCCGAGCTCGTGGCACCAGCCGAGGAACTCGTCGATCTTCGCGGCGCCGGCGTGGTACCCGCTCTCGAGGTCTCGCCCGGCATCCTTGGCCCAGCGGCGATTTCCGTCGACGATCGCGCCGATGTGGTGAGGGGTCCGCTGCGGATCGAGCCGCCGCGCGAGGCGGCGCTCGTACGTCCCGTACGCGAGGGAGCTCAGACCCATGGGGGCTAATCTAACGCCATGCCGGAGACCAGCTCGATCACCGAAGAGCCCGTCCTTGGTCGTTTCCCCCAAACGCTCGACGAGATCAAGCCTCGGCTCCGCGGCTGGCTGCACGCCGCCGTCGCTCCGCTGTCGTTCGTGTCGTTCCTCGTCATGATGGTCATCGCCGAGGACCTCACGGTGCGCGCCGGCGCCGCCGTGTTCATGGTCTCGGCCCTGTTGCTGTTCAGCTGCAGCGCGATCTACCACACGCGCACCTGGAACGAGCAGGCTCGTGTGGTCTGGAAGCGCATCGACCACGCCAACATCTTCCTGCTCATCGCGGGCTCCTACACGCCGTTCTCGCTGCTGCTGCTGAGCACCGAGCACGCGATCATCATGCTCAGCATCGTGTGGGGCGGCGCGCTGCTCGGCGTGGCGTTCCGGGTCTTCTGGGTCGGCGCGCCGCGGTGGATCTACGTCCCGCTCTACGTCGCGCTGGGCTGGGCTGCGGTCCTGTACTGGGGCGAGTTCGTCGACGCGGCTCCCACGGCGGTCATCGTGCTGATGGTCGTGGGTGGCGGCCTCTACACGATCGGCGCCGTCGTCTACGGCTTCAAGTGGCCCAACCCGTGGCCTCGCTGGTTCGGCTTCCACGAGGTGTTCCACACCCTCACGATCGCCGCGTTCATCGTGCACTACGTCGGCATCAGCCTGCTCGCCTACAACCAGCGCTGACCCCCACTCCCCGTACCGCTCGCGAGAGAGTTTGTTGGTGGTCACGAGCGAGACTGTTGGTGGTCACGAGCGAGATTGTTGGTTCCGACCCCGGATGCACGCCAACAAAGTCTCTCCTCGCCTCCAACAAAGTCTCTCGCGAGCGGCCATCAGGCGAGGGCGGGCAGCTCATGGGGATCGGTCACGGGGGCCTGGCAGACGAAGCCTCGGCACAGGTAGGCGGTCGGGAGTCCGTCGCGGACCGTGCGTGAGGCGAACAAGGGAACGTCGAGACCGGGTTCACCGCTGACGACGACGGCACCGGGCGAGGTGAGCGACCAGGCCGCGCGCAGCATCTCGTCACGCTCGCCGGGCGTGCCCACGACGGCCACCTCGACAGGGCCGGCGTGCATCGCCTCGGCGACCGCGAGCGTCTGCCCGCCGAAGCGCGGGGCGGCGTGGGCCGTGGGCGCCGCCGACTCGACCGCACG
>JAHEXN010000018.1:0-7325 GCA_023252095.1 Actinomycetes bacterium
CCGGGGCCTCGCGGCGCTGGGCCTGACGCACGACGACGTCGCGGTGGTCTCCAAGCACGACACCTCGACGAACGCCAACGACCCGAACGAGTCCGACCTGCACGAGCGGATCTCTGCCGCGCTGGGTCGTGACGAGGGACGTCCGCTGTACGTCGTCTCGCAGAAGTCCCTCACGGGGCATGCCAAGGGCGGCGCCGCGGCGTTCCAGCTCATCGGCCTGTGCCAGGTGCTCGAGTCGGGCACGATCCCGCCGAACCGGAGCCTGGACTGCGTCGACGACGTGCTCGCCGAGCACGAGCACCTGGTGTGGCTGCGTCGTCCGCTCGCGACCTCGGGCCTGCGGGCCGGGCTCGTCACGAGCCTCGGGTTCGGCCACGTCGCCGGACTCATCGCGCTCGCCCACCCGGCGGCCTTCCTGGCCACCGTGCCGGTCGAGCAGCGGGCGGAGTACCTCGGGCGGGCGGAGGCGCGTCGAATGGCGGGTCGCCGTCGTCTGGCCGAGGTCATGCACGGGGGCCCGGCGGCGTACACGCGTCCGGCTGACCGTCGTCTGGGCGACTCCGGTGTCAAGGCCCGCGAGGCGGCGCTGCTGCAGGACCCGGAGGCGCGTCTCGTGGGCGACGTCTACGCCGGGCCGGGTTGCTCGTGACGGTGTCGTCGCTGTGACGGTGATCGGCGGGGGCGTGGACCTCGTCCACGTGCCGTCGTTCGCCGCCCAGCTGGCGGTGCCGGGCACGCGGTTCGCGGAGGCGTTCACGCCGGGGGAGCGGTCGGACGCGGCTGACCGCGCCGACCCCTCGGCCTCCCTCGCGGCCCGCTGGGCGGCGAAGGAGGCGGTCGTCAAGGCGTGGTCGGCGGCCCTGTTCGGGTCGCCGCCGGTGCTGCCTCCCGATGGAGTCCACCGCCGGATCGAGGTCGTGACCGACGCCTGGAACCGTCCGGCCGTCCGCCTCCTCGGCGACGTCGCGACGGCCGTGGCATCGTCCCTCGGCCCCGACCTCCATTGGCACCTCAGCCTCTCCCACGACGCCGACTACGCGACCGCCTTCGTGACCCTCACCCGCCCCTGACCCCCCGGCCGAGTACGGAGTGAACTCCGTAACTCGCGGGTCAGGCCTCGGCGGCGAGGAGGTACGCGGCGAGGAGCCGCTTGAGCTCGATGACGGCCTCGGCGTGGGCCTGGCCGTCGCGGATCGAGAAGTTGAGCATCGAGTACGTGACGTGGACCAGGACCTCGGCGACGATGCGGCGGCGCTCGCGGGGCGTGCCGGGGGTCAGCGGTGCGAGCGCGTGGGCGACGGACGCGGCGAGGTCACGCTCGGTCACGGCGGCGGTGGCGCGGGTGGCCGGGGTGGCCTGCACCGCGTGCCAGACCGCCCGACGCGACGGGTCGGCGACCCAGAGTGCCGCGACGTGGTCGATCAGCCGGTCGAGGAACCGGAGCCAGTCGAGCGACGGGATCTGCCCGGCGAAGGCCTCGAGCTCGGACTTGACCGCGACGGCGTCCTGACGGTCGAGCTCGCACACGATGACGTACTTGTTCGCGAAGAACTGGTACAGCGTGCCGATCGGCAGCTCAGCCCGCTGCGCGACCTCCTCGCACGTGAACGACTCGAAGCCCACCTCCAGCAGGAGCTCGCGCGAGACCGCCAGGAGAAGGTCGAACTTCTTCTGGCTGCGCTCCTGCGTCGGGCGCTTGCGTGGCTCGAGGATCTCGACGGTCACGCGTCACACCCTAGTGGCCTCCAGCCCTGCAGCGACGAGGACGACGACGGCATCGCCGAGTCCGTCGAAGCCACCGCCGCGCGTCTGACCCTGGCTGTGGCGGTAGTGGATGCCCTCGAGGATCACGGCGAGCTTGAAGAAAGCGAGCCCGATGTGGAATCCCATCGCCCCGAGATCGCGACCCGAACCGGCGGCGTAGCGCTGGAGGATCTCGTCCGGCGAGGGGTAGCCCGGCGCCAGCGGTGCGTCGGTCACGGCCGCGCCGCCCCCGGACATCGCCATCTGCTGGTAGGCCAGCATCAGCGCGACGTCGGTGAGCGGATCGCCGAGCGTGCTCATCTCCCAGTCGAGGACCGCCGTGATCCGGTCGTCGCCGTCGACCAGGGCGTTGTCGAGCCGGTAGTCGCCGTGGACGATCGTGCCCTCGGACTGCGTGGGCAGCTGGCGCTCGAGCTGGGTCGCGAGCTCGTCGATGCCCGGGATGTCGCGGCTGCGCGAGGAGTCGAGCTGCTTGCGCCACCGGCGGAGCTGGCGCTCCAGGTAGCCGTCGGGTCGTCCGAACTCCGCGAGACCGACGGAGGCGGGATCGACCGCGTGCAGGTCGACGAGCGTGTCGACGAGTCGTTCCGCGATGGCCCGGGTGCGCTCCGGGCCGAGCTCCTCGAGCTGGGCCGCACGGGAGTAGGGCGTGCCCGGGACGGACGCCATGACGTAGAACGGCGCGCCCGTGACGTCGACGTCGTCGCAGTGCGCGTGCACGACCGGCACGGGCACTGCGGTGTCGGCGAGTGCCTTCATGACGCGGTACTCGCGCCCCATGTCGTGTGCCGTCGCCAGGACGTGGCCGAGCGGGGGACGGCGGACGACGACCTCGGTCGCGCCGTCGGTGACCCGGTACGTCAGGTTCGACTTGCCGCCCGTGATCAGCGAGGCCGTGAGCGGCTCGCCCAGGAGGCCGGGGACCTCCCGGGCGAGCCAGCCGCCGACGGCATCGAGGTCGAGGCCCTCGACGGAATCAGTCACGGTGCGATCAGTCCTTCGGTCCGCCGGCGACGTAGATGACCTGGCCCGAGACGAAGCCGGCACCCTCGCTCACCAGGAACGAGACGGTGTGGGCGATGTCCTCGGGCTGGCCGACGCGGGCAACCGGGATCTGGTCGGCGCTGAACTTGATGAAGTCGTCGAACGGGACGCCGATGCGCTCGGCCGTGGCCGCGGTCATGTCGGTCTGGATGAAGCCCGGCGCGACGGCGTTGGCGGTGACGCCGAACTTGCCGAGCTCGATCGCGAGGGTCTTGGTGTAGCCCTGGAGCCCGGCCTTGGCGGCGGAGTAGTTGGCCTGGCCGCGGTTGCCCAGGGCCGAGGTCGACGACAGGTTGACGATGCGGCCGAACTTGGCCTCCGTCATGTACTTCTGCGCGGCCTTGACGGTGTTGAAGGCGCCGCGCAGGTGGACCGCCATGACGGAGTCCCAGTCCTCGACGGTCATCTTGAACAGCAGGTTGTCGCGGATGATGCCCGCGTTGTTGACGACGACCGTTGGCGCGCCGAGCTCGTCGGCGACCTTGGCGACCGCGGCGTCCACGCTGGCCGGGTCGGACACGTCGGCGCCGACTGCGAGGGCCGCGCCGCCCGCGGCGGTGATGGCGTCGACGACGGGCTGGGTCCGGTCGGCGTCGAGGTCGAGGACGGCCACCTGCAGGCCGTCGGCGGCGAGGCGCTGGGCCGTGGCGGCCCCGATGCCCTGGGCGGCGCCGGTCACGATCGCGGTACGGGTCTCGGTCACGAGTTCTCCTGGGAGTTGCGGGAAGACGGGGTTCAGGGGTGCCCGGTAAGCGCTCGCTTAGTCGGGCCCTTGCACCGTAGCGCATCGCTGCGACGGTGGGGAGGGGTGGCGTGATGCGTGACACGTGTGCGGAAAGTGACCTGCCTGAAACATGAGGAATGCCTCATGTTGTGGTTTACTTGAGGAAACCCTCATGTTTTGGAGGCATGGTGACCCAGCTCGACCTCGCTGCACTCGACGCAACCCCTCACCGCTCGGCGCTCACGCAGCGCCGCCGCGACCGGATGGCCCACGTCGAGCCCCGTGGCGCCCGCCAGCACACCGCCCGTCAGCGGGTCGAGCTGCTCGTGGACGCCGGTTCCTTCGTCGAGATCGGTCCGTTGCGCACGGCCGACGGCAAGGGCACCGGCGTCCTGACCGGCTGGGGTCGGGTCGACGGCCGCCACGTCGTGGTGATCGCGCACGATGCCGCCGTGGCGTCGGGCGCGATCGGGGCGGTGTTCGCCGATGCCGTGCAGAAGGCGCAGCGCCTCGCGATCGACCGCGGATTCCCGATCGTCTACCTCAACGACTCCGGCGGCGCCCGCGTGCCGGACGGGGTCTTCGCGCTCCACGGCTGCGGCGTGATCTTCGCGCTGAACGTGGAGGCACAGCGTCGAGTGCCGCAGATCTCCGTGATCCTCGGCCCGTGCGCGGGAGCTGCGGCCTACTCGCCGGCCCTGACCGACTGGACGATCATGGTCAAGGGTCACGGTCACATGTTCCTGACCGGCCCGGACATCGTGAAGGCCGCCACGGGGGAGGACGCCACCGCCGACGAGATCGGCGGGTCACAGCTCCACACCGTGACATCCGGGGTCGCCCACCTCGAGGTCGAGGACGAGGCCGCTGCGCTCGCCGAGACCCGCCGTCTGCTCTCGTTCCTGCCGTCGCACGCCGGGGCGCCGATGCCCTTCGCCCCGCCGGCCGAACCCGACCAGGTCGCGGTCGACGCCCTGCCCTTCGTCGTGCCCGAGAAGGCCAGCGTGGTCTTCGACATGAACCGCGTCCTCGACGGTGTGCTGGACGCCGGCGAGCGGTTCGAGCTCATGCCGACGCACGCGCCCAGCATCCTGACGGTCCTGGGGCGCCTCGACGGTCGTCCGGTCGGCATCGTCGCCAACCAGCCCGGGGCGCGCGGCGGCATCCTCGACGCGAAGGCCTCCGTCAAGGCGGCCCGCTTCGTCGAGTTCTGCAGTCGCTTCGGACTCCCGGTCCTGACCTTCGTCGACGTGCCGGGCTTCCTGCCGGGCACGGTCGAGGAGGGACGCGGCGTCATCACGCACGGCGCCAAGCTCCTCAAGGCCTACATCGAGTCGTCCGCGCCCGTGCTCACCGTCGTGGTCCGCAAGGCCTACGGCGGCGCCTACATCGCGATGGGTGCGAAGTCGCTCGGTGCGGACTTCCAGTGGGCCTGGTCGAACGCCGAGATCGCCGTCATGGGACCCGGCGGCGCCGTGACCCTGCTGCACCGTCGTGCTCTCGCGGCGGCTGACGACCCGGTGGCGTTGCGTGACGAGCTCGCGGCGCAGTACCGCGAGGAGGTCGCCCGGCCGTACGTCGCGGCCGAGTCGGGCATCGTCGACGACGTCATCGTCCCCGAGGAGACGCGTGGGCGTCTCGCGGACGCCCTGCGCATGCTCTGTGCGGACCCCGCGTGACCACGGCGGCCCGCGCCGACATCGTCGCGAACGTCTGGAAGATCGTCGTCCGCGAGGGTGATCCGGTCGCCGCGGGTGACGAGCTCGCCGTGCTGGAGACCATGAAGATGGAGATTCCCGTGATCGCCCCGTCCGGCGGCCACGTCGTGCGGATCTGTGTCGAGGAGGGGCAGATCGTGCAGGAGGGCGACCCCGTGGTCGAGATCGACGGGACCCCCGGAGCCTGAACGTCCCCCACGCCGCTGGCATGATCGCCCGGTGATGCGCTACCGCCTGCCGATGCGCTGGGCCGACCTCGACCAGCTCAACCACGTCAACAACGTCGTGTACGTCGCGTACGCGGCTGAGGCGCGGGCGGCGCTCGTCGAGGACGGCGTCCTTGACGGTGGCCTCACGCCGCTCTCGATCGCGATCGACTTCCTGCGTCCGATGCCCCTCTCGCGGCGGCCCGTCGACGTCGAGCAGCAGCTCGACGGCGACGTGCTGAGGCAGGAGATCACGCAGGAGATCGACGGCGAACGCATCGTGTTCGCCGCCGTCGTCACGCGGCTCGGCGCACCGGGCGATCTCGGCGCTGCTCGTGTGCAGGGCACGACGATCCCGTTTCGCGGTCGCCGCGGCGACGTCGACGTCTCGGGCCGGGTCGATCCGGTGCGCGTCTTCGAGTACTTCCAGGAGTCGCGCGTCATCTGGATGTCCCAGGGCGGCAGGACGAGGGTCCTCGGCCCCGTTGTCGTGGCGCACCTCGAGGTCGACTACGGGCCAGCGGCGGCCTGGCGGCAGGAGCCGTGGGAGACCGCGGTCGACGTCGCGCAGTTCGGCGGCAAGTCCTTCACCCTGGTCGCCGAGTGGCGTGACGGCGAGACCGTCCTGGCCCGCAACTCCGCCGTGCTGGTGGCCTTCGACGTCGAGACCCAGGCGGCGCGATCGTTGACCGACGCCGAGCGTGCCTACCTCGAGGGGCTCGGCGACGCCTGACCGGTCAAGCCGGAGACGAGGACGTCAGCTCGGCGTGTTGACCATGAACTGGGCGGCGTGCTGGGCGTAGGTCCAGAACCGCGCGTCCTGCTCCGGGGTCAGCCCGGCGGCGTCCAGACCGGTGCGGAAGTGGCCGAGCCAGCGGTCGCGCGCCTCGGGGGTGACCTCGAACGGCGCATGGCGCATGCGCAGACGGGGATGCCCCCGCTGCTCGCTGTACGTCGTGGGCCCGCCCCAGTACTGCTCGAGGAACAGCGTGAAGCGCTCCTCGGCAGGCCCCAGATCGGCCTCCGGGTACATCGGGCGCAGCACCGGGTCGGCGGCCACGCCCTCGTAGAAGACGTGCACGATCTTGGCGATCGTGGCGTGTCCGCCGATCTCGTCGTAGTAGCTGACCTCACGCCCCTGGTCGGTCACTGCTGCTCCTGGACCGTGGTCTGGAAGGACGTCGGGATGCGGATGCCGGCCTCGTCGAAGCTGGCCTTGATGCGCTGACGCATCGTGCGAGCGACGGTCCACTGCTCGAGCGGGGCCGTCTTGAGCACGACGCGCACGACGGCGCCGTCCTTGTCGAAGCGCTCGACGCCCCAGACCTCGGGCTCCTCGATGATGATGCCCTGGAGCGCGGGCTCCTCGTACAGCGTGTGGGCCACGTCGGCCAGGATCCGCTGCACCTGGGCGAGATCGGCGTCGTACGTGACCGTGATGTCGAGGACCGTGCGCGCCCAGTTCTGCGACTGGTTGCCGATGCGCAACACCTCACCGTTGCGGACGTACCAGACGGTGCCGTTGACGTCGCGCAGCCGCGTGACGCGCAGGCCGACCGCCTCGACCGTGCCGCTGGCCTCGCCCATGTCGATGACGTCGCCGACGCCGAACTGGTCCTCCATGATCATGAAGATGCCCGCCAGGAAGTCCTTGACGAGCGTCTGGGCGCCGAAGCCGAGCGCGACGCCCAGGATGCCGGCGCCCGTCAGGAGCGGGGCGATGTTGACGCCGACCTGGTCGAGGACCATGACGAACGCGATGCCGATGATGATGATCGTGGCGATCGAGCCGAGCAGGTCGCCCATCGCCGAGGCCCGCTGCCGACGCCGTTCGGACGCGCCGGGCCGCAGGTCGGCGAGCAGCTCCCC
>JAHEXN010000018.1:7335-20609 GCA_023252095.1 Actinomycetes bacterium
TTCGCGAGCACGCCCGGCACCGATCCGCGGCTCGCGCGACGGACGATGCGTCCGATGAAGCGCTTGACGAGCCAACGGATGAACAGAGCGACGATGATGATCACGAGGACGCCCGCGGGGCGTTCGACGAGGTACTCGTAGAGCTTTCCGTCGGGCAACGACAGGTCGAGGTCCGGCATGTCCTCCAGCGTACGGGCCGGTACGATGACGACATGTCGACCCCCGCGCGCCTGCTCGCCCTCGCCACGACCGTGCTCACGATGATCGTGATCGCCCCGGCCGCCGCCATGGCCGACGCCCCCGCCACGTGGGAGTCGGAGGAGGGCCTCGACTGGCTCGGCTACGTCGTGCTGCTGGTCGGCATCCCGGTCGGTCTCATCGTCGTGATCTGGGTCCTGACGGCCCTGCTGTCGCGCAAGAACTACGTGCCGCCGGCGCCCGGCAACGAGATCCACGTCGCGGCGAGCGCCGTCGACCACCACTAGTCCACACCGACCCCGGGACCCTCACGTCCCGGTCCCTCATGGCCTGACGCCGTCCGGAGCTCGCTCCGGGCGGCGTCGTGTCGTTCCGGGCGGGCCCTGAGGGGAGGACGAGTGCGTCGCCCAGGCCCGCAGGCGGGGCTTCCTGGGCTCGGCCGTCTGCGGGGAGGTCGGGGGACTGTTGACCCCCGAGGCCCGCGCTGTGCTGCGCGGGACCCCGGGGATCTGAGCCGTCAGGCGTTGACGCCTGCCCGGGCCCGCAGAGCGCGGGCGAGGTCGTCGCATCCCTCCTTGACGTAGCGGACGGCGGCCGCGGGGGCCGACGTCGTCTGCAGCCAGCTGTCGACCCGGTCAAGCGTCGAGAGCTCGGGGTTGGCGTTCGGGAACAGGTTGATCAGCGCGATCTGCCCGATCCAGACGCCCATGTCGTCGATGATCGTCTCGGCCATCTCGAGGTACTTCTCGACGTACGGACGCAGCACCTCGCCCTGGCCCGCGACCTGGATGCCGCCGGCGATGCTGCGGCGGGTCTCGTTGGGCGTGCTCTTGTCCTCGACCGCACGGCGCCAGGCCTCGGCCTTGGCCTCGGCGAGCGGACGCAGGGCGAGGGCCCCGGCCGCGTGCTCCCGGCCCGAGCTCGTGGCGTCGCGCTCGAGCTCGGCCGCGATCTCCTCGGCGTCGGCGTGCCCGATGCGGGCCAATGCCGAGACGAGCGTCCAGCGCAGGTCGGCGTCGACCGTCAATCCGTCGAGATCGCCCGCGAGGAGGGAGCGGAGGAAGTCCGGCGTCCGCGCGGCACCTGCGTAGCCGCGCACGAGGGCGAGCTGGTGGTCGCTGCCCGGCTCGGCCGACTGCACGAGGGCGCGGATGCCGGACTCCCAGCGCTCCGCAAGGGCGTCGAGCTGGGCCTCCGGCGTGTAGAGGTTGACGGCCCCGAGGCCCTGGCGCAGCAGCGCGCCGACCGCGACGAGGTCGGTCTCGGTGCCGATGCCCGCGAGCACGAGATCGACGAAGTCGCTCGACGCGAGCTCGGCGTCGCGGGTCATGTCCCAGGCGGCGCCCCAGCAGAGTGCGCGCGGCAGGGAGTCCTCGAACGTCGAGATGCCCTGCTTCAGGGTCGCGAAGGACCGCTCGTCGAGGCGGATCTTGGCGTACGTCAGGTCGTCGTCGTTGAGCAGCACGAGATCGGGCTGGCGGACCCCGACGAGCTCGGTGACGGTCGTGCGCTCGTCGCGCACGTCGGTCTCGATCCGCTCGCGGCGCACGAGGCGACCGTCCTGGAGGTCGTACAGGCCGATCGCGATGCGGTGGCGGCGCAGGGTGGGGTGGTCGGGGTGGGCCGTCTGCACGACGTCGAACGACGTGAAGGCGCCATCGGCGCCGGTCTCCAGCTCAGCGCGGAGCGTGTTGACCCCGGTGGTCTGCAGCCACTCGGCCGACCAGGACTGCAGCTCGCGGCCCGAGGCCTCCTCGAGCTCGTGCAGCAGGTCGCCGAGCTCGGTGTTGCCGTAGGCGTGCTTCGCGAAGTAGGCCCGCAGGCCCGCGAGGAAGTCGTCGAGACCGACCCAGCTGACGAGCTGCTTGAGGCTCGAGGCGCCCTTGGCGTACGTGATGCCGTCGAAGTTGGCCTCGACCGCGTGCAGGTCGTAGTTGTCGGCCGCGATCGGGTGGGTCGAGGGCAGCTGGTCCTGGCGGTAGGCCCAGTTCTTGCGGTTGTTCGTGAAGCCCGTCCACGCGTCGGTGAAGCGGGTCGCCTCGACGCTGGAGTGGTGCGCGGCCCACTCGGCGAACGACTCGTTGAGCCACAGGTCGTCCCACCACTTCATCGTGACGAGGTCGCCGAACCACATGTGGGCCATCTCGTGCAGGATCGTGTTGGCGCGCTGCTCGTAGGCCGCGACGGTCTGGCGGCTGCGGAAGATCATCTCGTCGCGGAACGTCACGCAGCCCGCGTTCTCCATCGCGCCCATGTTGTACTCCGGCACGAAGAGCTGGTCGTACTTGCCGAACGGGTAGCCCATCTGGAAGGCGTCCTCGAAGAAGGCGAAGCCCTGCTTCGTGATCAGCAGGATGTCGTCGGCGTCCAGGTACGGCACGAGCGACTGGCGGCAGAACACGCCCAGCGGGATCTCGCCGTGATCGCCGGAGTACGTGTCGCGGACGACGTGGTAGTCGCCCGCCACGAGTGCCGTGATGTAGGTCGACATCTTCTTGGTGGGGGCGAAGTGCCACGTGGCCGCGGCCTCAGGACCATCGGTCGGGACCGGCTCGGGCGTGGGGGAGTTCGAGACGACCTGCCAGTGCGACGGCGCGGTGACGTGGAACGTGAACTCGGCCTTCAGGTCGGGCTGCTCGAACGTCGCGAAGACGCGACGCGCGTCGGGCACCTCGAACTGCGTGTAGAGGTAGACCTTGTCGTCGCTCGGGTCGACGAACCGGTGCAGGCCCTCGCCGGAGTGCGAGTAGAGGTTGCGGGAGGTGACCACGAGCTCGTTGCGCTGCTGCAGTCCCTCGAGCGGGATGCGGCTGTCGGCGTAGACGGCAGGATCGATCGTGTCGCCGTTGAGCGTGATCGCGTCGATCTCGGCGTCGACGAGGTCGACGAACGTCGCCGCTCCCGGGGTTGCCGAGAACGTGAGGGTCGTGACCGAGCCGAAGCGGTCGTCTCCGATGGTCAGGTCGAGCGCGACGTCGTAGGTCGGGTCCGACACGACGGAGGCGCGCTGCTGGGCTTCTTCGCGGGTGAGATTGGTGCCAGGCATGGTGACCACTCTGTCATCGGTGGCCTCGTGGCTCATCCCGGGGACGCGTCAGGCGCGGGTCGCCGTCACGTATGTCAAGCCGCCCGCGGGCCGTAGCTCGACGTCGGCGAGGCCCGCCTGCGTCGCCCACGACCGCAGCTCGGCCCGTGAGCACCCGGGTCCCAAGACCCCTGCGGCGCGGCCCAGGGGCCACACGCCGCGGTACGGCCAGGGGGCGTCGGTGACGATCGTGCTGAGGGCCAGACGGCCGCCCGGTGCCAGGACACGAGCGATCTCGCCGATCGCGGCACGCGGGTCCGGGAAGCAGTGGAGGCTCGTGAAGGTGAGCACCAGGTCGACGGCTCCGTCGTCCAGTGGGAGAGCGCCGACGTCCATCTCGACGGTCTCGATGCCGGTCAGGCCCAGGCGCCGGGACTCCGCTCTGGTGCGCTCGAGCATCGCGGGGGAGATGTCGGCTGCGAGGTATCGCAGACCGTGGTCGGCCGGGAGGTCCCGCAGGACGACGCCTCCGCCGCACGGGATGTCGAGCACCGTGTCGCCGGGTTCGAGCCGCGCGAGCTCACGCGCTGCGGTGCCGTGCAGCACGTCGATGCTCGACCCCACGCCGATGCGCCACAGCAGGGCGCCGAGCCGCGGGTCGCCGGAGATGCGGTCGTACACGAACGCCCACGGGTGGTCGCGCTGCCAGGTCCGGCTCGAGCCATCTGCCATGCGGGTCACAGTAGGCCGAGCGTGCCTCTACCGCTCTCGGCCCCTCGGCCCGGCCGCGTCTCGACGAGCGGGCCGGGGGGCTGTGGGCCGTGCCGTCGGGCAGGATGGAGCCATGGCCGTCCCCTTCGCCGCCTCCGAGCGGTCCACGGTCGGCATCGAGTGGGAGCTGGCCCTCGTCGACGCCGACTCCGGCGACCTGCGTCAGGTCGCTGAGTACGTGCTCGATGCCGTCGCCCCGGTGGGTGGCGGGCAGCACCCGCACATCCGCCAGGAGCTGCTCGTCAACACCGTCGAGGTCGTCTCCGGGGTGTCGCGCACCGTGGCCGAGGCCGGCCACGACCTGCAGCAGAGCATCGAGCTCATCCGCACCGTCACTGATCGGCTGCGGGTCGAGCTCCTGTGCGCCGGCACGCACCCGTTCTCGCGCTGGGACATGCAGAAGGTCACCGACAAGGAGCGCTACGCGACCCTGATCGACCGCACGCAGTGGTGGGGCCGCCAGATGCTGATCTACGGCGTCCACGTGCACGTCGGCATCGAGGACCGCGACAAGGTCCTGCCGATCAGCCGGGCCCTGCTCGGTCACTACGGCCACCTGCTCGCGCTCAGCGCGTCGTCGCCCTACTGGGGTGGCAAGGACACCGGGTACGCGTCCAACCGGGCCCTGATGTTCCAGCAGCTGCCCACCGCGGGTCTCGGCTTCCAGTTCGACGCGTGGTCCGAGCTCGAGGGCTACGTCGACGACATGATGCACACCGGTGTGATCGACAGCTTCGACGAGATCCGGTGGGACATCCGCCCGTCGCCGAAGTTCGGCACGATCGAGGTGCGGGTCTGCGACGGCATCCCCACGTTGACCGAGGTGCTCAGTGTCTCGGCGCTGATCCACTGTCTCGTCGAGCACTTCTCGCGCGAGCTCGACGCGGGCCGCGAGCTGCCGACGATGCCGCCGTGGTTCGTGCAGGAGAACAAGTGGCGCGCGGCCCGCTACGGCATGGACGCGATCCTGATCCTCGACCGTGCCGCCGACGAGCAGCTCGTCAGCGACGACCTCGCCCGGTGGCTCACGCTCCTCGAGCCGGTGGCGCACGACCTGGGCTGCGCCGCCGAGCTGGCCGGCGTGGCCGACATCATCGCCGGGGGCGCCTCCTACCAGCGCCAGCGCGCGGTCGCCGCCGCCCACGGCGGTGAGCTCGACGCGGTGGCCGCGGCCCTCGTGCAGGAAATGCGCACGGGCCGTCCGGTGTTGTCCTGACCAGACCCTCTGTCCCTGTCGAGAAGGAGCTCCTGTGGCCGCCGAGAACGTCGACTTCTGGTTCGACCCGCTGTGTCCGTTCGCCTGGATCACGTCCCGCTGGATGCTCGAGGTCGAGAAGGTCCGTGACGTGGAGACGACCTTCCACGTCATGAGCCTGTCGGTCCTCAACGAGGACAAGGACGTGCCGGACGAGTACAAAGAGATGATCCAGCGTGGATGGGGGCCGGTGCGCCTGGCGATCGCGATCGATCAGCAGCACGGCAAGGAGAAGCTCGCCGAGTACTACACCGCGATCGGCACCAAGAAGCACAACGAGGGTCGCGAGTTCGAGCCCGAGCTGTTCGAGGAGGTGCTCGCGGAGATCGGCCTGCCCGTCGAGCTCGCTGCGGCTGCCGACGACGCCTCGCTCGACGATGCCGTCCGTGCCTCGCACCAGGTCGGCATCGACAAGGTCGGCCAGGAGGTCGGTACCCCGGTCATCGAGATCGCGGGCACGGCGTTCTTCGGCCCGGTGCTCCAGTCGATCCCGCGCGGAGAGACGGCCGGCACGGTCTTCGACGGCGCCCGGGCGCTCGCCGGCTTCCCCGACTTCTTCGAGCTCAAGCGCACGCGCCACGGCGAGCTCGACTTCAGCTGACGGTGTTGATCCTGCCGCCCACGGCCCGGCACCCCCGCCCATGACGCTCCACCCGCAGGCCCGCGCCTACCTGGCGGCGATGGGTGAGCCCGAGCCGCTGACGCTTCAGACGGTCGCCGCGACCCGCACCGAGATGCGGGCTGCGGCGCCACCGCTCGCTGAACGGGTCGTCGTCGAGCACGTCGAGGACGTGGACGCCGGGGGAGTGTCGGCACGCTTCTACCGACCCCGTCGGGGCGCTCCGGTCGCCCTCTACGTGCACGGGGGCGGCTGGGTTCTGCACGATCTCGAGACCCACGACGCGTTCTGTCGCTACCTGGCCGACGCGTCGGGCTTTGCTCTGCTCGCGGTCGACTACCGTCGCGCTCCGGAGCATCCGTACCCGGCACCGCTTGACGACGTGGAGATCGCCGCCCGATGGCTCCGCGGCGCAGCGTCCGGTCTCGACGTCGACGCCGCGTGGATGCCCGCGATCGGCGACTCGTCCGGCGGCAACCTGGTGGCGGGGCTCGCCGTGCGGGACAACCGAGCGATCGACCTGCAGGTGCTCCTCTATCCCGCGGTCGACCGGCGGGCGGAGCTGCCGCTTGAGGACAACGCGGCGCTGGACGCCAGCGGCATGGAGTGGTTCTGGGAGGCGTACGCCCCCGGTGAGGTCGGTGACCTGCCGGAGGTCTCCCCGCTGCGGGCCGACCTGGCGGGCCACCCGCCGGCGGTCGTCATCACCGCCGAGCACGACTCGCTGCGCGACCAGGGCGAGGCCTACGCCGCTGCGCTCGCCGAGGCCGGTGTGGAGGTCGTCGCCCATCGGGTCCTGGGCCAGGTCCACGGCTTCTGGCGCCAGCCTGCCCTCTTCGACGCGTCTCGCGCGACAGTGGCCACCGTCGCCGCCCTCCTCCACCACCACCGGCGTACCGCTCGCGAGTGAGTTTGTGTGTGCACAGGAGAGAGTTTGTTGGTCCGAGCCACCAACAAACTCTCTCCTGACCACCAACAAAGTCTCTCGCGAGCGGTACTGACAGACTGGGGGCATGCGCGTCCACGTCGCGGCTGACCACGCCGGATACGAGCTCAAGACCCACCTCCTGACCTGGCTGGCCGACCACGGCTACGAGCCCGTCGACCACGGCGCGTTCGCGTACGACGCGCTCGACGACTACCCGCCGTTCTGCGTCGCGGCCGCCGAGGCCGTCGCCGCGGAGCCAGGCTCGCTCGGCATCGTGATCGGCGGCTCGGGCAACGGCGAGCAGATCGCGGCCAACAAGGTCACCGGCATCCGTGCCGCACTCGCGTGGAGCACCGAGATCGCCTCGCTCGCCCGCCAGCACAACAACGCGCAGGTCGTCTCGATCGGGGCGCGGATGCACTCGCAGGAGGAGGCCACGGCGATCGTCGAGACCTTCCTGACCACGCCGTGGAGCGACGAGGCGCGGCACCAGCGTCGCATCGACCTGCTCCTCGGCTACGAGACCACTGGCGCCTTCCCCGAAGGTGCCTGAGGGCCACACCCTCCACCGACTCGCGGCCGACCTCACGGAAGCCTTCGCGGGCCGGCGAGTGCGCTCGACGAGCCCGCAGGGTCGGTTTCCCGCCGGCCGGGTCGACGGCCGGACCGTCGAGGGGGCGCACGCCTGGGGCAAGCACTTGTTCGTGGAGGTGCGCGACGTGCCGTGGCAGGTGCACGTGCACCTCGGCCTCTACGGCTCGTTCCGGCTGCAGCCGGGATCACGGCACGCCGTCGTGGGGCAAGTCCGGTGGCGTCTCACGGCATCGGCGCGGTCTGGAGCGCCGGTCACGGCCGACCTGCGAGGCCCGACGGCGTGCGAGCTCCTTCTGCCGGGCGAGGTCGAGGCGGTCATCGCACGTCTCGGCCCCGACCCGCTGCGCGCCGACGCCGATCCTGACCGAGGGTGGGCGCGCCTGCACCGGTCTCGCCGGCCCGTGGCGGCCCTGCTCCTGGACCAGACGGTGCTGTCCGGGGTCGGCAACGTGTACCGCGCGGAGGTCCTGTTCCGCCACGGCATCGACCCGATGACACCCGGATCCGCGATCGACCGTGCGACATGGGCGGAGCTGTGGGACGACCTCGCGGCACTGATGCGAGTCGGCGTCGAGCGCAATCGCATCGACACGGTCCGCCCCGAGCACGAGCCCGAGGCCATGGGTCGTCCGCCGCGCGAGGACGACCACGGCGGCGAGGTCTACGTGTACCGGCGTGACGGGATGCCGTGCTGGGTCTGCGGCACTCCGGTGGCCACGCGGGACCTCGACCAACGTCGGCTGTTCTGGTGCCCGACGTGCCAGCGCGCGGATAAGGTCGCCCCGTGACCAGTCCGGCGCGTCGAGCGTTCCGCGCGATGCGTGAGTACGTCAACGACACGGTCGTGCGGTGGCGCAGTGGCACCCGCGAGGGTCAGCTCAAGGTCCTGGCCGTGATCGTGGGGCTCGACGTCGCCTTCTTCGCGGTCTCGCTCTACGACTACAACCGCATGCCCATCAGCGGCTTCTACGTGCCGCTCCTGCTCGGAATGCTGTTGCTGCGCTTCTGGCCGCTGGTCTCGTTGGTCTCGCTCACGGTCGTGTTCGGCGCGATCACGGTCGTCGACCAAGGGGCGCTGACGACGGCCCGGACCACCTCGATCCTGCTGATGGCGTGCTCGATCAGCCTGATCCTCTACCAGGCGAGCCGACAGCGATCCGGCCTCCCGGGCCCGCTCGGCCAGGCGATGCTGGTCGACCTGCGTGACCGGTTGCAGTCGCAGAGCACGATCCCGGACCTCCCGACAGGTTGGCGGAGTCAGTCGGCGATGAAGACCGCGAGCGGCATCAACTTCGCCGGCGACTTCCTGGTCGCCAATCTCTCGAAGGACGAGCGTCGCCTGGAGATGGTGCTCGTCGACGTCTGTGGCAAAGGGGTGGGTGCCGGGTCGCAGTCCCTGCAGTTCGCGGGCGCCCTCGGCGGCTTGATCGGGGCCCTGCCGCCCATCGGCCTGTTCGGCGCGGCGAACGACTTCCTGCTCCGACAGCGCTGGGACGAGGGCTTCGCGACCGCGGTTCACGTCCTGGTCGACCTGCACACGGGGGAGTACTCGATCCTCAACGCGGGTCACCCGCCCGCGATGCGCTGGGATGCCGTGGCGGGCGACTGGAGCATCGACGGTGCCCGGGGTCTCGCGCTCGGCATCGACGAGCGTCCCGAGTTCCACCAGACCACGGGGCGGCTCGACCTTGGCGACGCGCTGATGTTCTACACCGACGGCGTCGTGGAGTCCCGCACCCGCGACATCGGCGCCGGCATCGAGTGGCTGCGCGACGTCGCTCGTCCGATCGCCGCTGCGGGTCTCGACCATGCGCCCCGTCGCCTTCTCGCGCTCGTGACCGAGGGCGGCGACGATCGTGCGGTCCTGGTCATCGAGCGCCGAGCCTGACGACGGGCAGGTGACCCTCCCGTCATCTACGCTTCCCGCACGGCCGAGGGGAGACGCGCTGATGACACACCGATGGATCGAGGACGACCCGTTGGACGGCGACACGACCCTCGCCCAGCCCTCCGAGGAGGCACACGGCACCGGGGTCGCGTCGATGATGGGTCTCGGCTCAGCCGTCTCGATGCTGCTCCTGCTGCTCGCCGCGATCGCGATGGTCGACTAGACCTACGCACCACGGCTGGCCCGGAGGTCTGTGGCATCATGGGGGCGCCGCGCGAGCGGCATCGCGGACGTAGCTCAATGGCTAGAGTCTCTGCCTTCCAAGCAGAATGTTGCGGGTTCGAGTCCCGTCGTCCGCTCCACCGCTGGCCCGAGCGTGCAGGCGCGATCCTCCCCTGCCGGGTGTCGAGCGACATGATCGGGACTAAAGTCCTGCAAAAGCTCCCATTTGGTGTGACACTGGTCACGTAGGGCTGTCGATTCGGCGAGATCAGGACCTGAGCGTCGCGGCTGCCTCGCCACCGCCGTGCTTCGGGAGGATGCGCGGGCACGCTCGACGCGACCTTGGCCCACATCACGTTCTGGCCGTCGTGGAGAGGCCCGCCAACCTCGATGCCTTTTCGCTGGCGCGGGCGATCAGAAGCCGCGACCCTTCTCTTCCAGGTCGTGAGAATCGAACCGCATCATGTTGTTCCCATCTCCGCCTTCGCGCGCACGTCGCCGCTCCTCGCAGCTGTTCCTCGGTGCGTTTCTGGTCGCCGTCACGGCGCTGGGCGGTGCCTCTCACGCGTACGCCGCCGACCCTGCGATCGACCTGCAGACCGCGGCCGACTTCTCCGTGCTGGCGGGGTCTGGCGTCACCAACACCGGCGACACTCGCCTGGCGCAGAGCATCGGGTCCCACGAGACCCCCACGATCACGACCGACACGCCCTTCATCTTCACCTCGCCCGGCGCGACGAACCACGCCGGCGACGCCGTCACCCAGCAGGCGAAGGCTCACCTCCTCGCGGCCTACAACGCCACCGCCGGTGCGCTGCCTCCCACGTCGATCCCGCAGGAGCTGGTGCGCATCGCTCCGTACCTGCCGGGGATCTACGCCGTGGAGAGCAGCATGCTGCTGAGCGGCCCGATCACGTTGGACGGTGGCGGCCGGAACGACGGAGTCTTCGTCTTCCAGGCACCAAGCTCGCTGACGACGGCCTCGAACTCCTCCGTGGCGTTCGTCAACGGCGCCCAGCCCTGCAACGTGTACTGGCAGATCGGCAGCTCGGCGACCTTCGGAACGGGGACCAGGTTCGTCGGCAACGTCCTGGCCGACACGAGCATCACCGCGAACACCAACGCGACCTTCGAGGGGCGCCTGCTCGCGAGCAACGGCGCCGTGACCCTCGACACCAACACGATCACGGCGCCCGGTTGCGACGACGGCGACGGCGACGGGGATGGGGATGGCGATGGTGACGGTGACGGTGATGGCGGTGGCGGCGGTGGCGGCGGTGGCGGCGGCACGACCGGCCCTGGGAGCGGCACCCCCACTGGTCCCGGCGCGGGCACCCCGGGCGCGGGTGGCGGTGGGACGACGTCCGGCACCGGTGGCGGTGCGGGCTCAGGGTCGGGAACGATCGACGGCTCGCCGCAGCTGCCCGCGACGGGCGGACCTGCCTCTGCGCTCCTCGCAGTGGGCGCGCTGACTCTCGTCGGCGGGGGACTGTTCTTGCGCCGGCTCCGGGGACAAGGGGTCTAGGGACGGCTGCGGTCGGTCTAGACTCGGCCGCTGTCACGGGATGTAGCGCAGCTTGGTAGCGCATCCGCTTTGGGAGCGGAGGGTCGCAGGTTCAAATCCTGTCATCCCGACTCATCGGATCCACGGGGTGGATGTGAGGAGGAGGCGCGCCAGCGCCGACGGGGTCCTGTCATGCCGACTCATCGGATCGGCGGCCGCGCGGCCGCGCGGCGAGGGCGTGCTCCTGACCCAAGTCTTGCCGGGGTCGTCGGGTGACGTTCACCTGCACGGCACCGCCTCGTCCGGCGCGGCTGGGGCAATGGCAGCGTGCAGCGATTCGAGGCGCCGACACGTCGCCAGGTCCTGATCGGCGGCATGAGTCTCGCCGCTGTGGCGGGCGTGGTGGGTCCGGCGGCGTTCCCGTCGCCCGCGACCGGCTACCGTCACCACCGCTTCCAGCACGGCGTCGCCTCGGGCGACCCGCTGCCCGACGCCGTGGTCCTGTGGACGCGCGTGACTCCGTCGATCGAGGCCGTGCCCGGCTCGGGGCTGGGGGAGCCCGCAGAGGTGGTCTGGGAGGTCGCGACCGACGACGGTTTCGCAGAGCTCGTCGCCTCCGGCAGCCTCATGACAGTTCCACGCAGCGACCACACGGTCAAGATCGACGTCACGGGACTGCTCCCGGGGCTGACGTACTACTACCGGTTCACGAGCGGCACCGACGTCTCGCCGACGGGCCGGACCCGCACGACGCCGGCGTCGCACGCCGTGGCGGGCTCCCTGCGGTTCGGCGTCGTGTCGTGCGCGAACTGGCAGGCCGGCTGGTTCAGCGCCTACCGGCACCTCGCCGAGCGCGACGACCTCGACGCCGTGATCCACCTCGGCGACTACATCTACGAGTACGAGCAGGGCAAGTACTCCTACGGCTATGACTGGGTCGACGTGCGGAGCCACCAGCCGCCGCACGAGACCGTCACGCTCGCCGACTACCGGACACGCCACGCGCAGTACAAGACCGATCCGGACCTGCAGGCGCTGCACGCGCTGGTGCCGTTCGTCGTGACGTGGGACGACCATGAGGTCGCCGACGGCTGGTTCCCCGGCGGCGCGTTCGAGCACCAGCCAGACGAGGGCGCCTTCGCGGACCGTCTGTGGGCCGCGCAGCGGGCCTACGACGAGTGGATGCCCGTGCGCCTGGCGGGAACGGCCGTCGTCGGCGACGGCACGCGGATCTACCGCAGGATCCAGTTCGGCAACCTGGTCGACCTCCTGATGCTCGACCTCCGCGGCTACCGCGACGAGCGCGCCGATCCCGGAGACCCGGCGCTGACGGCGCCGGACCGCCAGCTCACGGGTGCCGAGCAGTACGACTGGCTCGTCGACGAGCTCGAGTCGTCGTCGGCCCGCTGGAAGCTCATCGGCAACCCGGTCATGGTGGCACCGATGCTGATGCCGCAACGCCCGCGTGGCCAGCAGCTCGCGCTCGTCACCACGACAGACCCGATGTCCTGGGGTCCGGCCGAGCCCAACACCGACACGTGGGACGGCTACCCGGCGCAGCGCAAGGCCCTCCTGCAGCACATCGAGGACCGCGAGATCTCCGACGTCGTGTTCCTCAGCGGTGACGTGCACACCGCCTGGGCCAACGAGATCCGTGGCTCCACAGGCACCCCGGTCGCGGCCGAGTTCGTGTGCGCGTCGGTCACGAGCAACAATGTCGACGACTACATGGGCACCTCGCCCCGGTCGGTGTCGGTGGCGATGGAGGAGGCGATCGTCGAGGTCAACCCGCACGTGCGCTTCGTCAACCTCGACGACCACGGGTACTGCGTGCTCGAGGTGGACGACGCCGGAGCCCGGATGGAGTGGTGGGCCGTCAGCGACCGTGCCGACCCGGACGCCTCCACCCGCCGACTGGCGACGCGGACCCTGGCGGCGGGATCCTCGCGGATCCAGACGGTCTGACGCCAGCCGGGACGCGGTCCGTCACCGCGACCTGCGTGCGGGGTCGTGCCCCCGGACCCGTAGACTCGTCACCGGCCCGCGTGAGGTTTTTCCGCGGGCCCGGCTGTTCATGCAGCCCCGCGTCACCCACCGCACAGTCGTCCACCGCAGGAGTCATCCACGTGAAGAGCACCACCGAGAACCTGAGCCCCACCCGGGTCAAGCTCACCATCGAGGTGCCGTTCGACGAACTCAAGCCCAGCCTGGACGCCGCCTACCGCACGATCGCCAACCAGGTGAACATCCCCGGATTCCGCAAGGGCAAG
>JAHEXN010000252.1 GCA_023252095.1 Actinomycetes bacterium
GTAGGTGGCGGCGGTGAAGTTGGCGTGCGCGGCCAGGTCGGCCGGCGGCTCGAAGATGCGGTCCTCGTGGGCGAGGTTGCTGATGGTCTCGTCGGTCACAGGTGTCTCCTGGTCGAGGGAGGGGAAGTGCTGGGTTCCATGGTGTCGCACGCCACACGATGCCGCGCAGGCTGTTGCGGCACGGTTGCGGGGCGGGCGCAGCCCGCCCCGCAACCACGGCGCTATCGGCTCACTTTTCCGCGCCGGCTCCGGTGAAGGAGCGGACCTCGAGCTCGGGGAACCGCTCCTCACTGACCCGGCTGCGGGTCGTCACGGTGCCGAGCCAGCCGAGGAAGAAGCCGAGCGGGATCGAGACGATGCCCGGGTTCTCGAGCGGGAACCAGCTGATGTCGATGTTCTCGGGCAGCAGCGACAGGTTCTTGCCATTGGGATCGAGGCCCTTGCCCGACACGATCGGGCTGAAGATGACCAGTCCCACCGACGAGATCAGGCCGCCGTAGATGCTCCAGACCGCTCCGCGGGTGTTGAACCGCTTCCAGAACAGGTTGTAGAGCAGGGCCGGCAGGTTCGCCGAGGCCGCGACCGCGAACGCCAGCGCGACGAGGAACGCCACGTTGAGGTTCTTGCCCGGGATGGCCAGCGCGATCGCGACACCACCGATCACGAAGGCCGCGATGCGGGCCATCTTGACCTCGTCCTTCTCCGACGCGGTGCCCTTCTTCCACACGCTGGCGTACAGGTCGTGCGCCACTGAGGAGGCCGACGTGAGCGTCAGGCCTGCGACGACCGCGAGGATCGTGGCGAACGCGACGGCCGCGATGAGGGCCAGCAGGATCGCACCACCGGTCGTGCCCGGACCACCGCCCACGGCTTGCGCCAGGAGAGGTGAGGCGAGGTTGCCGCCGGAGTCGACGATCTGCTGCTTCTGCTCGTCCTTGACGAGGGCCGCGGCACCGAAGCCGAGGATCAGCGTCATGAGGTAGAACGTGCCGATCAGGCCGATGGCCCACAGCACCGACACACGGGCTGCCTTGGCGGTCGGGACGGTGTAGAAACGCACGAGGATGTGCGGCAGGCCGGCCGTGCCGAGCACGAGCGCGATGCCGAGCGAGATGAAGTCGATCTTGCTCGTCGTGGACCCGCCGTACTTGAGGCCCGGCTCGAGGAACGCCCGGCCCTGGCCGCTCTCCTGCGCCGCAGTGCCGAGCAGGTCCGACAGGTTGAAGCCGAACTTCGCGAGCACCAGGACGCTGATCAACAGCGTGCCGAACATCAGCAGCACGGCCTTGACGATCTGCACCCAGGTCGTGCCCTTCATGCCGCCGATCACGACGTAGAAGACCATGAGCAGGCCGACTGCGGCGATCGTGATGTTCTTCGCGGTCTCGCCGTCGATGCCGAGCAGCAGCGACACGAGAGCACCGGCACCCACCATCTGGGCGAGTAGGTAGAAGATCGACACGATGATCGTGGAGGTCGCCGCCGCGGTGCGGACGGGTCGCTGCTCCATGCGATACGCGAGCTGGTCGGCCATCGTGTAGCGCCCGGCGTTGCGCAGCATCTCGGCGACGAGCAGCAGCGCCACCAGCCAGGCGACGAGGAAGCCGATGGAGTAGAGGAAGCCGTCGTAGCCGTAGACCGCGATGGCGCCGGAGATGCCGAGGAACGACGCCGCCGACATGTAGTCGCCGCCGATCGCGAAACCGTTCTGCATGCCGGAGAACGAGCGACCGCCGGCGTAGTAGTCGGCGGCGGTCTTGGTGTTGCGGCTGGCCCAGAACGTGATGCCGACGGTCAGCAGCACGACGAAGCCGAACAGGGAGGCGGTCAGGACACGGTTGTCGCTCGTGGTCCCCTCGGCGGCCAGGAGCACGCGGTCGTCGGCGAGGACGCTGTGGAACATCGTCATCAGCCGACCTCTCGCTCGAACTGGGCCCGGAGCTCGTCGGAGATGGGGTCCATCTTCGAGAGCGAGTAGCGCGCGTAGGCGTAGGCCAGGCCGAACGTCGTGACGAACTGCAGCAGGCCGAACAGCAGTGCGACGTTGACGTTGCCGAAGACCTGCTGGCCCATGAAGTCGCCCGCGTAGTTCGAGAACAGGACGTACGTCAGGTACCAGACCATGAAGGCCAGGGTCGACGGGATCACGAACTTGCGGTACGCGCTCTGGAGCGCCTTGAACTCGGGGGTGGCGTGGATGCGTTGATACTCCGCCTGCACCTCGGGACTGACCTCTTCGGCCACGTCGATCACCTTTTTCCTCATGAGCACCGGCGGCGGGGAGCGCCGACGGGGGACACGGGTGTGCCGTGGGTCACGCTAGGGAGGTCAGCGTTCTGTGGGCCAGGTCACAGCCGAGTGCAGCGGTGAAGCGGGCGGACGCAGCGCCCGTCGGTCGAGGTGGGGCGACGAGCGGTCGTTCAGGAGCGACGAGTGGTCGGGCGCCGGGGCCGGATCGCGGCCCGGGCGGCCGTGACGACCGCCCGGCCGTCGCCCAGTGGCGGCAGCAGCGCGACGGCGTGCGCGAGGTACCACCAGCGCAGCGTGGATCCCGGGGCGAGCACCCAGAGGCCGAGTCCGACGAGGAGGCAGGCGGCCGGCCCGGCGATCGCGACGCCGGCGACCTGCCCCGGGCTCATCCGCCCTCGCGGGTGCAACGAGATCCGCCAGCCGGTGCGCTCCAGCGTGACGTCGTCGACCGAGGCGATCTGGCGCAGCGCGACCAGGTGGGCGAGCTCGTGCAGGGTAAAGGACCCCACGAGCCCGATCACCGTGACGGCTGTGAGCTGGCCGAACATCTGCGCGGGCACTGGATCGCCCGACATGACCCACCAACCACCTGCGGCGCAGGTCAGTGCCCCGAGGAGGGCCAGCAGTGGCCACACCTGGGTGACGACCGAGGCCGCCACCCGGGCGGTCGTGGCCGGCACGTCGCCACGTGCCCGGGGCACGGCTCAGGCTCCGCCCTGCTGCTCGAGCAGCTGCTGGCGGTACTGCTTGAGTGCGCGGTACGTGATCTGGATGACCGTGAGCATGATGGCCAGGACGACGAACAGCACGACGAGCGGCAGAGGGTTCTCGACGCCGACCGTGACCGACGTCGAGCCGTCGGCGGCGTCGCGCGACTCGAACATCAGCGCGCCGAAGAACGTCTCGCGGCGCACGTCGCCGTCATCGCTCGAGAACATGAGGTACAGCAGGGTCAGGGTCGCGAACACCAGAGTGAGGAGCGCGGCTCCGGCCGTGCTGTTGACGAGGACGAGGACCTTCTTCATGGCGACTCCTTGAGGTGGACGCGGCGATGCCGATGACGCTGTAGACGACGAACAGGGCGACCGTCGCGACCGCGAAGGCGGCAGCGGCGGCGGGAGGGAGCTGGAGGATGCCGACGCCCAGCCCGAGCAGCGCGACGAGCGCGGCGGTGAGCGAGACACCCACGAAGACCGAGAACGGGTTGTCGTCCTCGGCAGGGAAGATGATGCCGACGCCCAGCGCCACGAGGATGCCGGCCAGGCTCGCCACGACGGGCACGGCCAGACCGCCCGCCGTCTCGGGTCGCACCGCGACCACGGCGGCGGTGGCGGGGGCCGCGGCAGTGAGCCAGAGCAGTGCCTGGGCGCGCACGAGGTGGCCGTAGACCGCCCAGGCCGAGGGAGTGCCGCCGCGCAGTCGGCGCAGCGGGTCGGTGGCGGCGAACTGGTAGAGCGCGCCCATCGAGAGGACCGAGAGCGCCCACAGGGGGTGGACGACCGGTCGGACGCACAGGGCCACGAGCAGCGCCACCGCGAGCACAGCGGGGAGCCAGGTCTGGAAGCTCCGGAACGCACACCACTCGTAGGGTCCGAACAGGTGCCGGGTCACGGCGCCGGCCCGCCACGGCAGGAAGCGTGCCTGCCGGAGGTGTCGGTCGGGCGTGAGCAGCACCGTGGCGACCGCGAGGGCGACGACGAGCGCCAGGCCGCACGCGATCGCGGCGGGGTGGCCGATCCGGTCGGCCAGGACGGCGACGGCCGAGGTCCAGGGTCGCTCGCCCGAGCCGCTCAGGTAGGCCGAGCTCGCCTCGGCCGTCAGGCGCGGGACCGTGGACAGGTGGGCCACGAGCAGGGCGAACAGGAGCACGACGAGCACGACGGGCTGGGCGCGTCGCACCCCGAGGGCGGTCAGCATCCGCGACAGGACCTGGTGCGCGAGGCTGACCGCGAGGTACGTCAGCAGCGCGGGCAGCACGACCGCCTCGACGAGCGGGACGAGTCCGCCGGGGCCACGCACCACGAGCGAGGCGATCGAGAGGGAGCACACGCCGGCCGTGACCACGGCGGCCGACATCGCGCCCTCGTACAGCACGAACGCGGCGGCGCGTTCGCGGTTGGTGACCGGCAGGGCGAAGGTCAGCGCGAGCATGCCCTCGGCGTTGAGGAACAGGGTCTTGACCAGCACGGCGGCGGCGAGGCACCACATGACGGTGGAGACGGTCGTGACGTCGAGCAGCAGCTCCCACGCCTCCGGCTCCTCCCGGAGGGGCTCGAGGAACGTGACGGCACCTGCCACCGCCGCCGCGAGAAGCGCGAGCAGCGCGACCCCCACCGCCAGGCGGATCGGGCGCGAGGCCAGCACCCCCGCCCGAAGGACGCGGCGGCCGAAGTAGCGCAGGAGCATGCGGGCCAGGACGAAGGAGTGGGTGAAGCGCATCGTCACCGGTCCTCGGCGTCGAGGTGGGCGAAGACCATCGAGGCCAGCGACCCGTGGCGGTCGAGCAGGGCTGGGGTGGCGTCGTCGACCACGACGTGGCCGAGGTCGAGGAAGACGACCC
>JAHEXN010000253.1 GCA_023252095.1 Actinomycetes bacterium
CCCTCCAGGTCCGGATGACGCGCCCCGGCCAGCACGGCGTCGGCGATCGAGCCGAGGTTGTCGGTCGGCGTGTGCTGGACGACGAGCAGGCGCTTCATGCCTCGAACGCTAACGCGGAGGGCTGGGCGTGGGTATCGTGACCGTGTGCTGAGTTTCGTGAGTCGGCTCGCGGCCGCTGTCGTGATGGGCGGTCTCCCCCTCGTGGCTCAAGGGGCGTTGACCCCCGAGATCTGGCCCAGGGCGACTCTGGAAGTCCTCGACGTCGCGTCGGTCTTCGGCGTCGTGGCCGGCCTGCGGATCGGCGGGTACCTTTCGCATTCGCTGCGGGCCTGGGCGGTTCTCGTGGTGCCGTACGCCGCCGGACTTGTCGCGCTGGGGACAGCCATCATGGTCGGCAGCGGCGTCGTTCTCGGCGACGGCCTGCTCCAGACCGGCGTGCAGCGTGTGGCGTTCGGAGTGGCAGCCGCCGGTGCCATCGCCACGATCGCGCACCTGACCTGGAGCGGCAGGCATGGCTTTCCTCCTCGTCCCGACCCGGACCGCGACGCGCGTCGCGAAGCCATCCGCGAGAACGTGCGGCGCGAGATCGAGGAGATCGAGCGGCAGGCACGGACGGCGCGCGAGACACCGCCCACCTCCTGACTCACCCCGGCAGGAGCTGCTTCTTCTGGACCTTGCCCATGTGGTTGCGGGGGAGGGCCTCGACGAACACGACCTCACGGGGGCGCTTGTGCCAGGACAGGTCGTCGGCGACGTGCGCCACCAGGGCTGCCGCGAGCTCGTCGGTGCCCTCGGCCGACTCGGTCACGACGTAGGCCACGATCCGCTGACCCAGGTCCTCGTCCGGCGCACCCACGACGGCGACCTCGAGCACCTCCGGGCGTGCAAGGAGCGACGTCTCGATCTCGCCCGCACCGATGCGGTAGCCCCCGGACTTGATGAGGTCGACGGACTCGCGACCCACGATGCGGTGGAAGCCGCCGGCGTCGACGACGGCGAGGTCGCCCGTGATGAACCAGCCGTCTTCGGTGAAGACCTCCGCCGTGACCTCGGGCAGGTTCAGGTAGCCGTCGAACAGCATGTCGCCACGCACCTCGAGCCGGCCGATCGTCTCGCCGTCGGCCGGTGCATCGGTGCCGTCCTCGGTGCGGATGCGCGTCTCGGCACCCGCGACCGGCAGGCCGACCCAGCCCGGTCGACGCTCGCCGTCGGCGCGGGTGCTGAGCGTCAGCAGCGTCTCGGTCATGCCGTAGCGCTCGATCGGCGACTGGCCGGTGAGCTCGCGCAACCGCTCGAAGACCGGCACGGGCAACGGGGCGCTGCCCGACACGAGCAGACGCGCCGAGGCGAGCTGCCGGGCGGACTCCGGGTCACGCGCGACGCGGCCCCAGATCGTGGGGACGCCGAAGTACATCGAGGCGCCCGCGGCGGCGTAGCGCTCGGGGGTCGGCTTGCCCGTGTGGTGCGCCCGCGAGCCGATGTGGAGGGAGCCGAGCACCCCCAGCACGAGTCCGTGCGTGTGGAACAGGGGCAGTCCGTGCGCGACGGTGTCGGCGTCGGTCCATCCCCAGGCCTCCGCGAGGCCCTCGATGCCGACGCGCAGGGCGCGCTGGCTCATCAGCACGCCCTTGGGCGCCCCCGTCGTGCCCGACGTGTAGAGGATCGTCGCGATCGCCGACTCGTCGACGGCCGGCGGTAGCGGGGCGTCGAGCTCCGGGCGCAGCTCGACCGAGCGGACCGGAAGAGTCACGCCCTCGCGGTGTGGACCGACCCAGCTCGTCGCGCCGGAGTCGTCCAGGACGTGGGCGAGCTCGGCGGGGCCGGAGTCGGGCGCGACCGGGACCACCGGAACTCCGCCCAGCAGGCAGCCCGTCACCGCGACGACGGTCTCGAGCGTGGGCTCGGCGCAGACCGCCACCGGCTCGGCCCCGTCCAGAGTCGCGGCGAACGCCGAGGCGGCCGACCGCAGCCCGGACCACGAGATCGACTCCTGGTCGATGCGGACCGCGTGCACGTCGTCGGGGCGGTTCGTGTCGCGCAGTGCGGCGAGGAACGTCATGAGAAGGCCATTCCAGGGAGGATCAGGGTCAGGGTCAGGACGACGGGACCGATCACGACCATCGACAGGCCCCAGCGGGTCAGCAGGGTCGTCATGCGCGGTCGCTGCTCCTCGTCGACGGTGGTGGCGACGTACGTGGCGCCGACCGTGGAGAAGGGTGACACGTCCACGATCGAGGCGCACACTCCGATCGCGCAGATCATGGCCCACCCGGGGATCCCGCCCTCAGAGATGAGCGGAAGTGCGAGCGGCACCAGGGCGGCGAGCATGCCGGTCGTCGACGCGAAGGCCGAGATGAGTCCGGCCGCGGCGCACAGCAGGAGGGCGGCGATGACCGGTGCCCCGACGTGGGCGGCCTTCTCACCGAGCATGTCGATGACGCCCATCTGCGTCAGGACGCCCACGTACGTGATGATGCCGCCGACCAGCAGGACCGAGCCCCAGTCGATACGCGACATCGCGGCCTTGCCGGCCTTCGGGTCGACGAGGGCGAGCATTGCGCCGAGGGCGAAGCCGATCACGCCGATGTCGGGCTCGGCGTCGCGCAGGGCCAGGACCACGACCAGCGCCACGAGCGTGACCATCGCGACGAGGGTCAGCGACTGCAGCCCGGTCGGGCGACCGATCGGTGTGTCGGACGCGTGGTCGGCGCCGTGGCCGGAGTCCAGGTCGAGCGACGACTGGCCGTAAGTCGCGAGCGCCTCGCCGCGGGCGACCATGGCCTTCGCAAACGTGGGCGTGGTGGAGCGGCGACGCCCACGACCGAACAGCAGGTGCGCCACGACCAGGAGCACGACGTTGATCGCGACGGCGACCGCGAACAGCAGCAGCGGGCTCAGGTCGATGCCGGCCGAGTCGGCCGTGCCCCACGTGATGATGCCGAACAGGCTCGTCGGGGCGAAGGCGCCGGCGCTGAGGCCGCAGCCCATCGCGAGGGCCATCAGCATCGGGTCGATGCCGCGCTTGTGCGCGACGCTCATGCCCATCGGTGCCATGACGAGGCCGCCGAGTGGCGCCCCCATCGCCGAGATCAGGGCGGTCAGGAGGAAGAACGCGGTGGGGAGCAGGGCCACCCGGTCGCCGACCTTCGCGAGGGAGGCCTCGATGAGCCAGTCGATCGTGCCGTTGCTGTGCGCGATGCCGAAGAAGTACGTCACGCCGACCAGCAGCACGAGGATGCTCAGCGGGAAGCCGGCCACGACGTCCTCGAGGGCGATGTCGGCGATCCAGAGGCCGACGACGCACGCAACCGGGAACATCGCGATGCCGATGTTGACGTTGCGCACGGCCGCGATCGCGAACACCGCGACGAAGATCGCGAGCGCGATGAGCTGTTCGAACATGGGACGTCTCCTGAGTGAGGCTGCGTGACAGTTGGTCCACCAGGTGGCACAATGGTCTGACTGGTGGACCGTCCGCTGTAACCTAGGACACACCCCGCACGAAAGGCAAGCCATGGCCACGACCAGCGTCGTCTCCGCGTTCCGGGTGCTCGAGGGCGTCGCTCGCCTGCAGCCCGTGGGCCTGTCCGAGCTCGCCCGCGAGGTTGAACTGCCCAAGAGCACGGTCCAGCGCTGCCTGCTCACGCTGCAGGAGGTCGGCTGGGCGGAGTCGTCGTCGAGCGCGCCGACGCGCTGGAGCATGACCCTCCGCGCTCTGTCGGTCATCGGCGGTTTCGGGGCCCGCGAGAGCCTGCGTGACATCGCGGTGCCCGTCATGAACGAGCTCCAGCTGTCGACGACCGAGACCGTCCACCTCGCTGCTCCCGACGGCGACGTCCTGGTGCTCCTCGAGCGGTTGGACACGTCGCACCAGCTGCGCGCCTTCCTGCCGCTCGGCGCCCGCATCCCGCTGCACGCCTCGGCGACCGGTCTCGCGTTCCTCTCGGCCTGGGACCAGGCGCAGGTCGATCGTTACCTGGGAGGAGCGCTGGAGGTGCGCACCGACGACACACTCGTCGACCCCGACGAGATCCGGGCGGAGCTGGCCCGCATCCGCGAGCGTGGGTACTCGATCAACGTCGGCGGGCTGACGTCCCACATCAGCTCCGTCGGCGCACCGGTCCTCGATCGCACCGGCGCCCCGGTCGCCGCCGTCTCGATCTCCGGGCCGTCGACCCGCATCGAGCCTGGTCGATTCCCCGATCTGGGCGCGCAGGTCGCGCAGGCCGCAGCCCGCATCACGCAGCGGGTGCGCGCCTGATCGCCGGCCTGCGGCTCAGATGCTCTCGCGCCCGTGCGAGGTCAGCCACACGGCCGGATCCGGGCCCTGCGGCACGATCTGCGTCGGGTTGATGTCGGTCTGCACGACGTAGTAGTGCGCCTTGATCTGGTCGAAGTCGGTGTTCTCGCCGAAGCCGGGCGTCTGGAACAGGTCGCGCGCGTAGCCCCACAGGTTCGGCATCTCGGTGAGCTTGTTCCGGTTGCACTTGAAGTGGCCGTGGTAGACGGCGTCGAACCGGGCCAGCGTCGTGAAGAGCCGCACGTCGGCCTCCGTGATCGCGTCGCCCATCAGGTACCGGCGGTCGGCCAGGCGCCCCTCGAGCCAGTCGAGCGCGGTCCAGAGGCGCTCGTACGCCGCGTCGTAGGTCTCCTGCGAGCCAGCGAACCCGCAGCGGTACACGCCGTTGTTGACCTCGGTGAAGACCCGCTTCATGACGGTCTCCATCTCCTCGCGCACGTCGTCGGGCCACAGGTTCGGCGCGTCGGGGCGGTGAAACTCCTGCCACTCGAAGAACAGGTC
>JAHEXN010000019.1:0-4563 GCA_023252095.1 Actinomycetes bacterium
ATCGCCGCCGGGGTCCTCCACGGTGACCAAGACCTCGTGCAGCTCCGAGTCGCAGACGACCGCAGCGAACCGGAGTTCCCCGTCGAGCCGGCCAACCGCCATGAACCCGTAGTGCGCTGCGATGCAGCCCGCCAGTTGGCTGGTCACCACCACGATCGCCAGGCACGAGGCCGTTCGTCGCAGACGAGTCATGACCCGCATTCTGCACGGCCGCGGACCACCGATCGCAGCCCAGCCGCGCGCGAGACCCGGAAGCTACCCCGCGACGTCGTCCCAGATCGCCCGCACGCTCGGATGATCCGCGGTCAAGCCCTCGGTCTGGGCGACGAGCAGAAGTCCCGTCGTCGTGAGGTGCTCGCGCATCCCGGCCTCCGCAGCATCGGCGTTCCTCGTCACGACGGCCTCGACGATGGGCGCGTGCTCCTCGCCGATCTGCACGAGGTCGCGCGGCCCGGCCGACGTGGGCGGACCCAGCAGGGCGGTCGTCGAGCGCAGGGCTGCGACGATCTCCGCGGCGCGCGGATTGCCGCCGCCCACCAGGAGAAGGCGGTGCAGCTCGCGGTCGTGGTGCCAGAACTCCCGCTCCACACCCTCAGCTGCTGCGGTGCGGAGCGCCGACATGGCGGACTCGATCGCGGCCAGGGTCGCGTCGTCGCCGCGTCGCGCGACCCGAGCAGCCGCCTGCGGCTCCAGCGCGAGCCGGACCCCGAAGATCTCGGCGATGTCCCGAGACCGGGGCAGCACGACGTGGAAGCCCCGGTTGCGCGAGAACCGCACGAGCCCCGCTTCCTCGAGCTTCAACAGTCCCTCGCGCACCGGGCTGCGCGAGACGCCGAGAAGATCGGCCACCTGCTGCACCGAGTAGGTCTGGTCAGGCACGAACGTGCGGTCGCGGATGCCGTCACGCATGGCCTCCACGACGCCCTCGGCGAGGGTGCGACGCTCCAGCACGGGTTGACTCACATGTAACATGTTACTCATGGAGCAGGACGCATGACGACCCTCGATCTCGCCGCGCCGGGCGTCCGGTTGGACGTCGTCGCCGCGCTGACCGCACGAGGCCTCGACGTGAAGTCCGACGAGGGCACCCGCGCGATGTACTCGACCGACGCGTCGCTGTACCGCATCCCGCCGACCGCCGTGGTCCGCCCGCGGTCGCGCGACGAGGTCGCCGAGGTCCTCGACGTGTGCCGCTCGCTCGAGGTCCCCGTGACGTCGCGCGGTGCCGGCACGTCGGTCGCCGGCAACGCGATCGGTCGCGGTGTCGTCCTCGACTTCAGCCGCCACATGAACCGGGTGCTGTCGGTCGACGGCGAGGCGGGGCTCGCCGTGGTCGAGCCCGGCACGGTGCACGCGGTGCTCCAGAAGCAGGCCGTCGCGCAGGGCCGACGCTTCGGGCCGGACCCCTCGACGCACCCCCGCTGCACGATCGGGGGCATGATCGGCAACAACGCCTGCGGCTCGCGCAGCCTCGGTTACGGCCGCACCAACGACAACGTCGCCGCCCTCGAGGTCATGACTGCGGCGGGCGAGCTCTTCCGCACGGGCTACCGGCCCGACGGAACGCCGTTCGTCGACGGTGCCGAGGGCCTGCTGACGGGTCTGCGCGAGGTCATGAGCCGGCACCTGGGCGTCGCCCGCACCGAGTTCGACCGCTTCGGTCGGCAGGTCTCCGGGTACGCGGTGCACCACCTCCTGCCCGAGCGCTTCGACCTGACCCAGGCGCTCGTGGGCTCCGAGGGCACGCTGGGAGTCATCACCGAGGCCACGGTCAAGCTCGTGACCGACCCGGCCCATCGCGTTGTCGTCGCAATCGGGTTCGAGGACATCGTGAAGGCCGGGGAGGCCTCGCCTGCGGTCGTGCAGCACCTGCCCACGGCGTGCGAGGGGCTGGACTCGCGGCTCATCGACGTGCTGGTCAGCCGCCGCGGCGCTGGTGCGGTGCCCGACCTCCCGAAGGGCAACGCCTGGCTGTTCGTCGAGCTCGCCGGGGAGGACGCCGACGACGTCATGCAGCGCGCGCAGCGACTCGCGGCCGAGGGCCTCGGGCTCGAGAGCCTCGTCGTGCCGGATCCGAAGGTGCAGGCCCGCCTGTGGCGCATCCGCGAGGACGGCGCTGGCCTGGCGGGGCGTGCCCCGTCGGGCAAGCCGGCGTGGCCGGGGTGGGAGGACGCCGCCGTGCCGCCGGACCGCCTGGGGGAGTACCTCGCCCAGTTCGACGCGCTCGTCGCCGACCACGGTCTGACCTCGGCGCCCTTCGGGCACTTCGGCGACGGTTGCATGCACGTGCGCCTCGACTTCCCCTTCGATCGCCCGGACGGCCTCGCGGTGTTCCGCACGTTCCTGCAGTCGGCCGCCGAGCTCGTCGCCTCGTTCGGGGGCACGCTCTCGGGTGAGCACGGCGACGGGCGCGCCCGCAGCGACCTGCTGCCCACGATGTACTCGCCGGAGGCCATCGGACTGTTCGGTCAGGTCAAGGCCGTCTTCGACCCCACCGACCTGCTCAACCCGGGCGTCCTCGTCTCGCCTGACGCCGCCGACGAGGACGTACGCGTCGCCGGCACGTTCCCGAACCGTCGACCGCTCGCGTTCTCCTACGAGGAGGACCACGGCAGCCTGGCCGGAGCGGTCCACCGCTGCACCGGGGTGGGCAAGTGTCGGGCCGACAACTCTGCATCGGGCGGCGTGATGTGCCCGTCCTACCTCGCGACCCGCGAGGAGAAGGACTCCACTCGTGGCCGCGCCCGCGTGCTGCAGGAGCTCGTGCGAGGTGACCGGCTCGACTGGCGCTCGCCCGAGGTGCACGACTCCCTCGACCTGTGCCTGGCGTGCAAGGGCTGCGCGTCCGACTGCCCGACCGGCATCGACATGGCGACGTACAAGTCCGAGGTCCTGCACCAGAGCTATCGGAAGCGTCTGCGCCCGCGCTCGCACTACACGCTCGGCTGGCTCCCTCGCTGGAGCCGTCTGGCGAGCCGGTTCCCGCGGCTGGCCAACCTCGGCATGAAGCTGCCGCTCGTCGGGCGCCTCGCGCTCTGGGGTGCCGGCGTCGACCAGCGCCGCAGCATTCCGGAGTTCGCGACGACACCCTTCCGTCGGTGGTGGAAGAAGCAGGGCGACACGATGACGACGGGCCAGCCGGTCATGTTGTTCGTCGACTCCTTCAGCAACAGCTTCTCCCCGTCGGTCGCCGAAGCCATGGTGACGGTGCTGCGCGCCGCCGGGTACGAGCCGCAGCTGCCGTCGGCCAGCACGTGCTGCGGCCTGACCTGGATCACGACCGGCCAGCTCGACGCGGCCAAGCGCATCCTCGGCAGCACCGTCACGGAGCTCGCCAAGGCCGCCCGCGCCGGCATCCCGATCGTCGGGGTCGAGCCGTCCTGCACCGCGGTGCTGCGCAGCGACGCGATCGAGCTGCTCGGCGACGACCCCGAGCGAGGCGACGACGCCCGCCTCGTCGCGACGTCCACGCGCACCCTCTCGGAGCTGCTGGGCGAGACTGACGGGTGGGAGGCGCCTGACCTGTCGGGCACCACGGTCGTTGCGCAGCCGCACTGCCACCAGCACGCCGTGCTGGGGTGGGCCGCCGACGAGAAGCTGCTCGGCCGCACGGGCGCCCAGGTCACGACCCTCGCCGGCTGCTGTGGCCTTGCCGGGAACTTCGGGGTCGAGATCGGTCACTACGAGGTCTCGGTCGCGGTCGCGGAGCAGAACCTGCTGCCCGCCCTCGACGCGGCACCCGACGCGATCGTGCTGGCGGACGGATTCAGCTGCCGCACCCAGGTCACCGACCTGCGCGACCGTCCGTCGCTGCACCTCGCGGAGCTGCTCGCGTCGAAGCTCGACTGATCCTGGAGCGGCGGTCCTCGCCGTGCGGTCGATGACGGTCCTTGTCAGGAGTACGTTCGAGGCATGAGCACACCGGCGCTGCGTGAGCTGACCGAGACCGAGTGCTACGACCTGCTCGGCGGCACGACGACCGTCGGCCGGGTGGCGTTCGTGGACGCCGAGGGCCAACAGCTGCTCCCGGTCAACTTCGTGGTCGTCGACCATGTCGTCTACCTGCGCACGGCCCCGGACTCCGTGATCGCGGGCCTCGCCGGCGGCCAGGACGACGTCGCCTTCGGCGTCGACTTCCATGACGACCTGCTCGGTCGGGGCTGGAGCGTCACGATGAAGGGTTCGTCTCGCGCGGTCGACGCCGTGCCGGACGCGTCCGCGGGCGAGCCGGCCCGGACGCCGCAACCGTGGGCGCCGGGCGAGCGCGACCTCGTGATCGCGGTGACGCCGCGGACCATCTCCGGGCGTCGGGTCCGCCGCGGCTGATTGGGGACCCCGGGCTCGGGTACTGCCTGGTTGACAGGATGCCCGGTTCCGACCGAAGGAACGCCCATGACCTCGATCTGGCTCGATGGCGTGCAGCAGCCGCATGACGACCCGTGGCTCCCGGCCGCGCCCGAGGTGGTCGTGGTCGGCGCGGGTCTGACGGGGCTGGCCACGGCGACCCTCCTGGCTCGCGCCGGGGTCTCGGTCGCCGTGCTGGAGGCCCGCACGGTCGGCGCC
>JAHEXN010000019.1:4573-19929 GCA_023252095.1 Actinomycetes bacterium
CGCCTCTCACGGCACCACCCCACGGAGGTCGTGCAGGCCTACGTCGAGGCGAACCGCGAGGGCCAGGCCTGGCTGCAGCGGTACTGCGCCGATCACGATCTCCCCTGGCAGGTCCGCGACGCCTTCACGTACGCCGCGTCGCCGAGCGAGGTGAGTGCGGTGGAGCAGGAGCTCGGGGCGAGCGAGCGCGCCGGACTCGACGTCGACTGGGTCGAGGCGGCCGACGTGCCCTTCCCGTTCCACGGCGGGGTCCGCCTCGCGGCGCAGGGCCAGATCGATCCGATGCCCGTCCTGCACGCGCTCGTCGACGACCTGCGTCGGCACGGCGGCACACTCCACCAAGGGCTCCGCGTCACGGGCATCTCGCGCAGGGGCCGTCCCGTGCTGCACCTGGAGGACGGGCGTCGCCTCGAGACCGACCGCGTCGTGCTGGCCACCGGCACCCCGATCCTCGATCGCGCCCTGCACTTCGCCCGTCTGGAGCCGGAGCGCTCCTACGGGCTGGCCTACGCGGGGGTCGAGCCGCCGGAGGGCATGTTCCTGTCGGCCGGGTCGTCCTCCCGATCGGTCCGCGACCTCCCCAGACCGGACGGGTCACGCGCCCTGCTCGTCGGAGGAGCGGGCCACCCCGTCGGACGTGCCAGCTCGCACGTGTCCCACGTCGACGAGCTGCGGGCCTGGGCGGGTGAGCACTTCGCGGGTGCGCGCGAGACCCACGTCTGGTCGGCCCAGGACTACACGTCCCACGACGTCCTGCCGGTGGTCGGCGCGATGCCGGGGAGCGGCGAACGCATCTTCGTCGCGTCGGGGTACCGCAAGTGGGGCATGACGAACGCGGTCGCCGCCGCTCGTGCGCTCAGCTCGCGCCTGCTCGGTGGCCGCACGGACTGGGCCGACGTCCTGTCCTCGCGCTCCACGTCGCCGTCCGACCTCGGACGTCTCGCCTCGATCAACGCGAAGGTCGGGGCGGCGATGGTCGCGGGCTACGTGGCCGCTGAAGCGACCCCCGTGACGTCCGCGCCCGAGCCGGGCGAGGCGGAGGTCGGGCGGCAGGGCCTGAACCCCGTCCCGGTCGGTCGGTCGAACGTCGACGGCCGTGAGTGTGCCGTCGTCGCCGTGTGCACCCACCTGGGTGGCGCCCTGCGCTGGAACGATCAGGAACGCAGCTGGGACTGCCCGCTCCACGGCTCGCGCTTCGCCCCGGACGGCGACGTGCTCGAAGGCCCGGCCACGAAGCCGCTGCGCGCCGCTGGCGCCAACAGCTGACGCTCCGTCATGGCCTGTGCCCTGTGACACACTGGAACGCGTGAACGACGAGCAGCCGAAGAAGGTCGTGCGTCGCGTCGTCAAGCGCACCGTCGTGCGGCCCGTGAGCGACGTGGGTCGCGACGAGCGCCCGAAGGTCGCCGCGCCCGGACGCACGGCGGTGCCCCGTACCCGTACTGTCACGAACCCCGCCACCGGACGCACCATCACGCTGGGAGGGCCACCCGCGGAACGTTCGGGCACCTCCTCGAGCGCGCGGCCGACGGCGAAGACGTCGTCGCGCGACAAGCCCGCCGTGACCCCGGCGAAGCCGACGGTGGTTCGCCGTGCACCCCGCGACGTGCTCGACGACTGGCGTCTCGCCGTCGCCGACCGCTCGGCCGGAGCGGGTCGCGCGGTCCGCAGCGGCTCGGTCGCGGTGGGCACGGGTGTCCGCTCCGTCGGTCGACGCGTGCTGGGGGTGCGCCTGCCGCACTGGCCCGACGTCCGGGGAGTCCTGGCCACCGCCGTGGTCACGGGACTCGCGGTCGTGGGTCTGGGCGCCGCGACGCTCGAGCTGTTCGACCGCATCTTCGGCGTGAAGTCCGGCGGGGCATGGGGCGTGCTGGCGTTCGCGCTGATCGCCGTGGCTGCCTTCGCCGTCAGCCGCACCGTGCTGGGTTGGTTCGGCCATCCGAACGCGGTCGTGACCGCTGCGCTCGCGCAGCTCTTCGGCGTCGTGCTGCTCCTGATCCTGCTGCCGACCAACGCCCAGAGTCTCTGGTCGCTCCTGATCGTCCCGGCCGTCTCCGTCGCCTCGCACCTGGCGGCGCACGGGGGCATCCTGCTCGCGGAGGCCGAGGACCGTCGCGACCCGAGCGACGAGGTCGAGGCGCGCGACGGCGTCACCGTGAGCTGAGCCCGGGCGGCCCCCGTACCCTGTCTTGCGGAGAGACCATCCGGGGTCCGTCGTCGATCGGCGCCCCGATCAGCGACGAGGACGCCTGTGCGACGACTGCTCACCGTGACCGTGACCGCCACCCTGGCCCTCGTGCTGACGGCCTGTCAGAGCGAGAGCGAGGTGCCCAAGCCCCGGCCGACGCCGACCGGCGTCGCCAGCGGTCTGGTGCCGGGGGCCTGCGTCGCGGCATCGGGCGAGGCGACGGTCCTGGGCGACACCGCGGTCACCGAGTCGGCCATCGTCGACTGTGCCGACGAGCACGTCTACGAGGTCCTGGCCGCGCAGGACATCCCGTCGCGCTACATCGGGGGCACCGAGGCGACCGACGAGGACCTGGCCCGACTGCAGGCCGCGCTCGACGGCTCCCGGGCCGACACGGTGCAGGTCACGTTCGCCTCCTTCGCCCACGCGTACTGCGACATCTCGCTGCAGCGCCAGCTCGGGCTGGACGGCGGCACGGAGCTGGCCGGCACCGACATCGCCTCTCTCCAGGTCGTGCCGGTCTCGCACACGTCGGCGACCTACGCCGTGCTGCCGACCGAGGGCTGGACCGAGCAGCCCACCCTGCTGTGCGTCAACCGGTTCGTCGCGGACTCCCCGACCCCGTCGGCGGCGCCCGTCGTGCCGGTCACCGGCGCCGTCACGGCCGGCCTGCTCTCGAACGAGCGCCCGCTGGCGCAGCGGCTGTGCTTCTCGTACGACGCGGCCGGCGTTCCCGCCGACGCCTCGTGCGAGGCCAACCACGACGCCGAGTACACCGTCTCGTTCGACGCGACCCCGATGCTCGACGCCGACCAGCTCGCGGCCTCGTCCGCCGACCCGGCCGGGGCGTTCCCCGAGGACGTGCAGGAGCGGCTCGACCAGGCCTGCGACGACGCGCTGGGCCTCGTGATCGGTGAGGACCACGACGAGGCCGTCGTCGGCGGGGCGCTCCGGGGCCCCGAGGGCTGGGGCACCGGTGGGCTGATCAATGCCGTGACCTGCTTCGCGACGCCGGAGGACCCGGAGCTCGTGCTGCCGTCGGGATCGGTCTTCGGCCTCGGCGACGCCCCGATCGAGCTCGTCGCGCGCGACTGAGGCGTCGCGCACCCTGGCCCGGCGGACAGTGTCGATCGATCGCGGCAGAATGAGCGGCATGCGCACCCGGGGGATCGTGGCCTTGCTCGTCGTCCTCGTCCTGAGCTCGTGCGGCGGGGGCTCGGACGACTCGGCCCCGCCACCGGAGCCGTCGGGTCCGCCGTCGGTCGCGACGGGCGACTGCCTGGACACGGGTGCGGGGGCGCGCGGCCTCACGCCGAAGACGCTCGTGTCCAGCCTCGTGGTCGACTGCGCCGAGCCGCACGCCACCGAGGTCCTCCAGGTGCAGGACATCCCGGACGACCTGACCGTCGACGACACCGCGACGCTCGAGTACCGCGAGGGGCTGAACGACGCCGTCCTGTACCCGGTCTCCCGGGCTGACGACGAGCTCCGCGAGTGGGTCCTGAACACGTGCGCCGAGTCCCTCGGCCGACTGGAGGGGCTCGACGCGATCGAGCTCGACCGTGAACGTGGGGTCGACGACTTCGTGGCGCTCGACGCCTCCCGCACCATCTCCTTCGGGTTCGAGTTCCCGGAGGAGAGCTGGGAGGAACGTCCGCGGGTGGTGTGCGCCGCGCGCTACACCGAGCCCCGCGAGCTCGGCGAGGATCCCGAGACGTCCACGGGGGTCGACGTCGAGGGACGCCTGATCGAGACCTACCTGACCCCGGACTTCCCGGTCGAGCAGCGCCAGTGCCTGACGCGTGCTGCTGACGGTGCCCTCGTGGGCGGCGCCTGCGACCGTCCGCACTACGCCGAGCTGCTGTTCGCTTTTGACGCCGACGCGATCCTCGACGACGCGACGATCGACGTGATCGCGCAGGACCCGCTGGCGGTCCCGGACGAGGTGTACGCCGAGCTCGACGACCTGTGCACGGGAGCGCTCGTCGACGTCATCGGTCGTGGGTACGACGAGGACGCCGTCACGGGGTACGCCGAGCTTCGCTCGGGCTGGACCAACACCGAGGCGTGGTTCCGGACGATCTACTGCGGTGTCCAGCCCGTGGAGTCCGACAGCGTCGATCTCGGCCCCGGATCCCTCGTGGGACTCGGGGACGGCGAGGTCCCGCTGGTTCCGCTCAAGGCCACCTGACGGCGAGTCGCGGACCGGTTGCCGGCGTCAGCCGAGCAGGAGCTCGGCGATCTGCACCGTGTTGAGCGCGGCACCCTTGCGGAGGTTGTCGCCGCTGACGAACAGGACGAGGCCCTTGCCGTCGGCGATGCTCTGGTCCTGACGGATGCGACCCACGAGGCTCGGGTCGGTGCCGGCCGCCTGCAGGGGCGTGGGCACGTCGACGAGCTTGACGCCCGGCGCGGTTCCGAGGATCTCGGTGGCCTCGGCCGGCGTGATGGTGCGGTCGAACTCGGCGTGGATCGAGAGCGAGTGGCCCGTGAACACCGGCACCCGCACGCACGTGCCGGCGACGAGCAGGTCGGGCAGGCCGAGGATCTTGCGGCTCTCGTGGCGGAGCTTCTGCTCCTCGTCGGTCTCGAGCGTGCCGTCGTCGACGATCGAGCCGGCGAGCGGCACGACGTTGAAGGCGATCGGCGCGACGTACTTGACCGGCTCGGGGAAGGTCAGGGCGCTGCCGTCGTAGGCGAGGGCGTCGGCCTTCTCGACCACGGCGAGCGCCTGGGAGTGCAGCTCCTGGACGCCGGCGATGCCCGAGCCCGAGACTGCTTGGTACGAGCTGACGACGAGCCGCCTCAGGCCGGCTGCCTCGTGCAGCGGCTTGAGCACCGGCATCGCGGCCATCGTGGTGCAGTTCGGGTTGGCGATGATGCCGCGGCCGCCCGGGCCGTCACCGGCGGGGATGTCGTGCGGGTTGACCTCGCTCACGACGAGCGGGATCGAGGGGTCCTTGCGGAACGCCGAGGAGTTGTCGACGACCGTGACACCGACGTCGGCGAACTTCTGGGCCAGGGCTCGGCTCGTGGTGGCGCCGGCCGAGAACAGGGCGATGTCGAGGCCGGTCGGGTCGGCCGTGGTGGCGTCCTCGACGGTGATCTCGCGGCCCGCGTACGGCAGGACCGTGCCCGCAGACCGGCTCGACGCGAAGAAGCGGATCTCGTCGGCGGGGAAGCTCCGCTCCTCGAGGATCTGACGCATCGCGACGCCGACCTGGCCGGTCGCGCCCACGATTCCGATGCTGGTCATCGTCCGGTACCTCCGTAGACCACGGCCTCGACCTCGTCGGAGCTCAGCCCGTACGCCGCGTGCGCTGCGCGCACCGCGTCGTCGACCTGGCTCTCGGCCATGATGACCGAGATGCGGATCTCCGAGGTCGAGATCATCTCGATGTTGACGCCCGCGTCGGCGAGCGCGGTGAAGAACGTCGCGCTGATGCCCGGGGCGTTGCGCATGCCGGCGCCGATGACCGAGACCTTGCCGACGCTGTCGTCGTACTGCAGGCGCTCGAAGCCGATCGTGTCCTTGGCCTTGTTCAGCGCCTCGACCGCCTTGGCGCCGTCGGAGCGCGGCAGGGTGAAGGAGATGTCGGTCAGGCCCGTCGCGGCGGCCGAGATGTTCTGCACGATCATGTCGATGTTGATCGAGGCCTCGGCGAGCGTGCTGAAGAGTGACGCGGCGTAGCCCACCTTATCGGCCACGCCGACGACGGTGATCTTGGCCTCGCTGCGGTCGTGCGCGATGCCGGTGATGATGGCGGCTTCCATGGCGGCGTCCTTCTCGACGGATTCGGCGGGGACCACCCAGGTGCCCTCCTTCTGCGAGAAGGAGGAGCGCACGTGGATGGGGAGGTTGGTGCGGCGCGCGTACTCGACGCAGCGCAGGTGCAGGATCTTGGCGCCGTTGGCCGCCATCTCCAGGCAGTCCTCGTACGAGATCTGCGGGATGCGGCGGGCGCTCGGCACGATGCGCGGATCGGCGGTGAACACGCCGTCGACGTCGGAGTAGATCTCGCACACGTCGGCGTGCAGCGCCGCGGCGAGGGCGGCTGCAGTGGTGTCGGAGCCGCCGCGGCCCAGCGTCGTGATGTCCTTCGTGGTCTGCGAGACGCCCTGGAAGCCTGCGACGATCGCGATGGCGCCCTCGGCGATGGCCTGCTCGATGCGCCCGGGCGTGACGTCGATGATCTTGGCGCGACCGTGCTCGGCGTCGGTGATGACGCCGGCCTGGGAGCCGGTGAAGGAGCGCGCCTCCTGGCCGAGGTTGCCGATCGCCATCGCGAGCACGGCCATGCTGATGCGCTCGCCGGCGGTCAGCAGCATGTCGAGTTCACGGGCCGGGGGAACGGGCGAGACCTCGTTGGCGAGGTCGATGAGCTCGTCGGTCGTGTCGCCCATCGCGGAGACGACCACGACGACGTCGTGGCCAGCCTTCTTGGTCGCGACGATGCGCTGTGCGACTCGCTTGATGCTGGCGGCGTCCGCCACCGACGAGCCGCCGTACTTCTGCACGACGATGCCCATGGAGCCTTCCCTGGTCGGACCGAGCGGAACCCGTGCGGCTCCGGGACGCCGGGAGATCGGCGCCGCCGCCATCCTACCGGCCGGGAAGGGTGGCCTTCGTCGCCGATCTGGTCACGAGACGTCGAGATGCTGCCAGCCGCGCAGCGCGGCTCAGGCGCGGCGGTCGAGGCGGTAGTGGAGCGCCACGGCGCGGGCGGGCCCGAGGCGCAGCTCGTGGTCGGTGCGCAGCACGCCCTCGGCGTCGAGGTGGACGTGGAACACCTCGTGCAGGGGCACCCGGGCGGCCCACGTGCGACGCCCGTGGCGGACCACGACGTAGGCGCCGTCGTCGCCGAAGGCGCCGGACGGCGAGCGCAGCACGAGTCCGCCATCTGGGGTCGCCTCGGGGCGGAGGAAGACCTGCACGTTGCCGTGCTCCAGCGGGAACGAGACGTGGACGCTCGGGTGGTCGGCGCCGGGACGGCGGCGTACTCCGTAGAAGCCGCTGAAGACGACGTCGCCCGTCGTGCGCAGGGTGCGGTGCCAGCCGGCGCCGCGGCGAGTTCCGGACGCATCGGTGACGACCGTGACGCGGCTGTCCATGCCGCGGGCCACCGCGAGCGGATCGGTCGGGATCGCGAGCTGTCCGATCCGACGGCCGAACCACCGCTCGACGAGGCCGCCCGGGATGCGGGCCCACCACGACCAGCCGCTCCAGACCTCGATCCGCCAGTCGCTCGTGTGCTCGTAGAAGTCGGCGATCGCGGGCACGAGGTCGGCGGATCGGAAGCCGGGGGCGTCGAGGTCGGAGATCGAGCCGAGCAGGCCCGCGCCCACCCCCGTCGTGCCGCCAATCGTCGTGGCGTGGCGCTCGAGCCAGTCGTCGGCGACCCACGCCGCGTCGCTCATGGGCGCGTCGAGCCAGGCGTGCTCGCCGGCCAGGTCGATCTCGCGCCCGACCGCCCGCCACCACCACCGGGTGCCGAGGTCCAGGAGGGAGGCCAGCATCGTCATGGGCTCATCATCTCCCGCTCGACGACGGCCCCGGACGAGATCGTCCGGGGCCGTAGTCATGGGGCGTGGAGCTGCTGATCAGCCGAGCGCCTCGGTGGTGCAGGTGCCGGTGGCGCTCACGAGAAGCTGCTGGTCGTCCGGATCGGTCACGGCGCCGCCTTCGGCGAGCGCCTGCGCGGACTCGTCCGAGATGTCGTCGTAGATCGCGTCGATGAGGCAGGTGACGATCGTGGTGGCGAACTCCGGCGGGATCTGTCCGCCCGTCTGGGTGTTGAACGCCTCGGTGAAGCCCGCGACGACCTCGTCCTTGCTGGGCTTGTCGCCGTCGGCCTCGTCGGAGGAGTCGTCCGAGCCGGTGTCCTCGGTCGTCTCCGAGCTGGAGTCCTTCTTGTCCGAGTCGTCCTTCGTGGAGTCGTCGGAGCCGCAGGCTGCCAGGCCGAACATCGTGAGCGTGCCGATCAGCACGGTGCCGGTCAGTCGTGAGCGCAGCTTCATCGTGGATCCCCCTGAGATCGAATGGGCCGGACCGTCTCTCGGTCGGCCGTCACGTGTGGACCCTATCGGCGCTCGCTCCGCACGGGCCAGCCCGGCCCGTGGGGAGAGGTCCCCACGGGACAGGCGGCCCACGGGGACCGTGAGCCGCCTGTCAGTCGTGCGGTCAGGACGTCAGGAGCGTCAGCCCGTAGGCGGAGAGGATCTCGTTGACGGGCTGGAAGTACGTCGTGCCGCCGGTCGAGCAGTTGCCCGAGCCGCCCGACGTGACACCCTGCGCCTGGTTGCCGGAGATGGCCGATCCGCCGGAGTCGCCGGGCTCGGCGCACACCGTCGTGCGGATGAGTCCGCTCACCGATCCCTCGGCGTAGTTGACGGTCGAGTTCCGGGCCTGGATCGTGCCGCAGTGCCATCCCGTCGTCGAGCCCGAGCGGCAGATCGTCGAGCCGATCGGCGCGTCGGTGGAGCCCTTGACCGCGACGCGACCACCGGAGTAGTTGTCGACCACGCCGACCGGTGTGTCGTTCGGCGTGCTGACCCAGGCGTAGTCGTTGCCGGGGAAGCTCGAGCCCTGGAACGTGCCCGTCGGGCCGCTCGTCGAGGCGCCTCGGGTGCCGCAGTGACCGGCGGTCACGAAGCCGCCACGGACGGCGAAGCCGACGGAGCAGCGGGAGCTGTTGTTGATGATGTACGCCTCGCCGCCCACGACGTCGGCCAGGGGCTGCGGGTTCTCGGGCGCGTACTGCACCGTGACGAGCTCGGACGGCGCGCCGGACCCGGCGACGAACGTCTCGGCGGCCGCGACGTCGCGGGACGTGACGACGACCTGGTTGGCGGCCGGGTCGACGTGCCACCCGGCGACGGTGTCGGGTGCCGTGGCTCCAGCCGCGTCAAGGGCCTCCTTGGCGGAGTCGAGCTCGTCGGCGTTGTGCTGCACCGCGACGGTCTCGGCGTCGGCGACGGCCGCCTTGGTCGTCGGACCGGCGACGGCCACGACCAGCACGCCGCGATCGGCGTCGTACCAGGATCCGGCGTAGCTCTCGCCGAGCTGCGACACGGCAGTCTGCTCGGCCTGCGCGGCCGTGGCTTCCGAGGCCTCGCGGGCCTGGGCCTCGGACGGCGAGAGCCCGAGGTCGCGCTCGAGAGCCTGGGAGCGCGAGCTGTCGTCCGGGGCGGGGCCCGGGTCCTGGGCGCTCGCGGGCCCGGTGGTGGTCAAGACGGTTGCGGCCGCGAGCGAGCCGAGGACGGCTGCGATGCGGGTGGGACGTGATGCCACTGGTCTCTCCTTCGTCGTGGTGGCGAGACCGGGATCGCCGGTCCAGCCACCTCCTCGCGCAGCAGGTGCCACGCGTTCCGAGCGACGAAGACGGCGCAGGTGCCGGCTTCCCCGAAGCCCCCCGAGGGCTTGCGTCGACGCTAGTCAGGTGCGACGGCGCTGGGGAGATACCGGTCAGGTCATACCGCGGGGGTGATGGGGCGCGAGGCGTCTGGTCCGAGCGCCTCGGCCGGGTCCTGCGAGGGGCCGAACGCGGGATGCTCGGTGAGCCAGCCGGAGTAGACCTCGCTGCGGCCGACGAGGTCCGCGTGCGCCCGGTCGACGCTGCGGTGGAAGGCGTCGGCGAGCGGGGCGACCGACGAGTCGGGGCGCCAGCCGATCATGTGGATCCACCGCAGCGGGACGTCCTTGAGCGGAACCGTGACGAGCCCCGGCAGCACCCGGGTGGCCTGGCACAGCGCGACGGCGGTGCCCGAGGTCACCATCTCGATACAGCTCGCCGCATCGGCGACGTACAGGCTTCGCGGCGTGAACCCGGCGCGGGCACACGCCTGCACGAAGCACGTCTCGAAGCAGCCGTCGCCCGGGGTGGCGGCCCACTCGGCGTCCGCGAGGTCGGCCAGCGTGACCTCGGTCTGCCCGGCCATGGCGTGGTCCTCGGGCAGGAGCACGAAGACGGGGTCGACGGAGAACGTGCGCCACTCGAGCCCAGGGTCGCCCGGCGGTCCGGACCCGCCGCACACGCCGACGACGCAGAAGTCGAGGCGTCCCGCAGCCAGCTCCTGCGCGAGCTCGTCGGCCGACCACGACGCGGTGGTGCCGACCGTCAGCTCGGGAAGGGCCTCGGTCAGGCGACGGATCAGGGGCGCGAGGATCGAGGACGTCGATGCTCCGATGCTGACCTGGTCCGGCAGCGCGCTCCGGCCGGCACCGTTGTGGTCGCGGTCGAACAGTCGCCCGCCGAGGATCCGTTCGATCCGTCGCAGCTGCGCCGTGAGTGCCGGCTGGGCGATGCCGAGCTCCCCGGCCGCCTTCGTGATGCTGCCGGACGCCGCGATCGTGCATACGATCCTCAGGTGTCGCAGCTCCAGATCCATCACCCGAGTCTAGGAACTCCCAGCCGGGATCGCTGACGGCCGAGGATGTGAGCGCGGCCTCACGGGGTGGGGGTGGCCTGGAGGACCGAGGTGCGGCCCTCGAAGGCGCGGCCCAGGGTGAGCTCGTCGGCGTACTCGAGGTCGCCGCCCATCGGCAGGCCGCTCGCGAGCTTGCTGACCTTGATGCCGAACGTCGTGAGCGACCGGATCAGGTAGGTGGCCGTGGCCTCGCCCTCGAGGTTCGGGTCGGTCGCGATGATGACCTCGGTGATGCTCGGGTCGTTCAGGCGGGCGTAGAGCTCCTTGATGTGCAGGTTCTCCGGGCCGATGCCCTCGATCGGGCTGATCGCGCCGCCGAGCACGTGGTACCGGCCGCGGAACTCACGCGTGCGCTCGATCGCGACGACGTCCTTGCTCTCCTCGACGACGCACAGCACCGTGCCGTCGCGGCGGGTGTCGCTGCAGATGCGGCACTCGGGATCGGTCGTGACGACGCAGCAGATCGCGCAGAAGTGCACCTTGGCCTTGACGTCGACGAGCACCGCGGCGAGCCGCCTGACGTCGTCGGTGTCGGCGTCGAGGATGTGGAACGCGATGCGCTGGGCACTCTTCGGACCGATGCCCGGCAGCCTGCCGAGCTCGTCGATGAGGTCCTGGATCACGCCGTCGTACACCCCGCCAGCCTACGGGGCCGGGCCCACCGGAACTGCCGCGCCGCGCGTGGGTGCGTGCGGGATTCAGCCGAACGCGCTGATGCCCGTCTCGGCACGGCCGATCAGAAGCTTCTGCACCTGGCTGGTGCCCTCGTACAGCGTCATAACGCGGGCGTCGCGCAGGTACTTCTGCACGGGGTACTCGTCGATGAACCCGTACCCGCCGAAGGCCTGCACCGCGAGGTTGGCGGCGCGCACCGCGGCCTCGGACGCGAACAGCTTGGCCTTCGAGGCCGCGGTGCCGAACGGCTCACCCCGGTTCATGAGGTCGGCGGCGCGCCACGTGAGCAGGCGCGCGGCGTCGGCGTCGACCGAGATGTCGGCGATCATGTCCTGCACGAGCTGGTACGACGCGATGGGCTTGCCGAACTGCTCGCGCTGGGTCGTGTACGCCACGACCTCCTCGAGGCAGCCCTGCACGATGCCGACGCAGCTCGCGGCGATCGTGACCCGGCCCTTGTCGAGCGTCTTCATCGCGATCGTGAAGCCCTCGCCACGCTCGCCGAGCAGCGCGTCGGCGGGGACCCGCACGCCCTGGAACGAGAGCGCCGCCGTGGCCTGCCCGCGCAGGCCGAGCTTGCCCGTGACCTCGGTGCGCCTGAAGCCCGGCGTGTCGGTGGGCACGAGGAACGCCGAGACGCCGCGGGCGCCGGGACCGTCGGTGCGGGCGAACACCAGGGCGACGTCGGCCCACGTGCCGTTCGTGATGAAGATCTTCTCGCCGTCGATGACCCACCCGTCGCCGTCGAGCACGGCCTTGGTCGTGAGGTTGCCCGCGTCGGAGCCGTGGCCCGGCTCGGTGAGGCCGAAGCACCCCAGCAGGCGGCCCGTGGCGATGCCGGGGAGCCAGCGCCGCTTCTGCTCCTCGGTGCCGTGCCGCAGGACCGACGAGCCGAACAGGCCGGCCGAGACCGAGACGATGCCCCGGATCGAGGAGTCGGCGCGCCCGAGCTCCTCCGCCGCGAGCACGTAGGTCGTGTAGTCGCCGCCGACCCCGTCGTACTCCTCGGGGATCGTCAGGCCGAAGAAGCCGAGGTCGCCGAGCTTCGGGATGATCGCGAGGTCGACCGACTCGCGGCGGTCCCACTCCGCGCGGTGGGGCACGACCTCGCGGTCGAGGAACGCGCGGGCCGTGCGCTGGAAGTCGCGCTGCTCGTCGGTCAGGGTCAGGTCCATCGGGTCCTCCGGGGAGCAGGTGCGCCGGCGAGGAAGCTCGCCAGGCACTCCATCATGACTCCACTCGTGAGGTCATCGCCGCTCGGCCGATCACGGTGCATGGCCCGGTCCGGTCACCCGAGGACGTCGTTCAGGAGATCCTTGACGGCCGGGTGGGCGAGCCGGAGCGAGTCGATCTCGGGGAGCGTGACCCAGCGGAGCTCGTCGTGCTCGTCTGTCGCCACGTTCATCGGCTCCCCGTGCCAGGCGGTGACGACCCACAGGTGGAGGACCAGACCGTCAGGGGCGTCCGGGTCCTCGACCACGCGGAGGCGGGACGCTCCGGTGATGGTGGCGGTCACGCCGACCTCCTCGAGCAACTCGCGCGACAGCGCGTCCGCGGCTTGCTCGCCCGGTTCAATGTGGCCCCCGGGGAGGTCCCAGCAGTCTGGGTAGTAGGTGCGGTCCCGCCTGCGGTGGGCCAGGAGCGCGCCGCGCGGGCCGACAAGAGCTCCTGCGACGACGTGATGGGGCACGAGCCCATCAGAACACAGGGACTTGTCGAGGCCACCGGGCATTCTGAGAGCGTCGGGTTTCTCCGTTGGCAGACAGCGGCGTCTCGTCCTTCCTATCGGGTCCTCCGGGGAGCAGGTGCGCCGGCGAGGAACGTCGCCAGCATGTCGTGGCCGCGGTGGGTCAGGATCGACTCGGGGTGCATCTGCACGCCCGCGACGGGGTGCACGCGGTGCCGCACCCCCATGATGACCCCGGACGCCGTGCGGGCCGTGACCTCGAGCGCGTCGGGCAACGACGTCGGGTCGATCACGAGCGAGTGGTAGCGCGCGCAGGTCAGGGGACTCGGCAGGTCGGCGAAGACCCCGGTGCCGTCGTGGTGGACGAGCGAGGGCTTGCCGTGCACGATCTCCGGCGCACGCACGACGCGGGCCCCGTAGACCTCGCCGATGACCTGATGACCGAGGCACACCCCGAGCGTGGGGGTGCTCGGACCGAGCCGGCGGACGAGCTCGGCGCTGATGCCGGCCTCGGCCGGGCTGCCGGGGCCAGGGGACACCACCAGGTGCGTGAACTCGCCGGCGAGACGGCGGGCCACGAGGTCGCTGACGTCGCCCGCGTCGTTGCGCACGACCTCGGCCTCGGCGCCGAGCTCGCCGACGTACTGGACGAGGTTGTAGACGAACGAGTCGTGGTTGTCGACGAACAGCACCCGGGCCGGCTGGGTGGGGCGCGGGTGGGCTGGTGCGACGCCGGCCGCGTCGGACGTGAGCAGTGCGGCGACCGGACCCGCGGCCCAGCGGCCGACGCCCGGCACCTCGGCGACCGGAATCGTGCCGCGCAGGGCGTTGGTGACGAAGACCTCCGACGCGTCGGCGACGTCGGAGGTCGTGAGCCGGTGCTGGTGGACGGGCACGCCGGCCGCGCGGAGTCGCTCGATGACGCGCCCGCGTTCGGTACCGGGCAGAATCCGGCCGTCGAGCGGTGGCGTGTGGACGCCGTCGTCACGCACCACGAAGACGGAGGCGCGCGTGGTCTCGAGGACCGATCCGTCGGTGTCGACCAGGAGGCGGTCGCGACCGGGGACGCGCGGGCCGAGGGTCTCGCGCTCGGCCCACTTGTGCTCGCCCCAGCCGCCGGGGACGACGAGGACGTCGAGCACCCACGGACTCGGCTCGTCGAGGAGCGGCGACACCGTGAGGCCGACCTTGACCTCCCCGTCACCGGCGGGGACCGCGTCGAGCCGCAGGCGGTGCCGGCCCTCGAGCCCGTCGACCTTCCGACGGACGACTTCCTCGAGACCAGCCGGGATCGTGCGGCCATGGAGGGCGCGAACGCTGGCCTCGAGCCGGGCCAGGTGCGCATCGAGGTCGACGGGAACGCCGCCGACCACGAGCACGGTGTCGAACACGGCGGACCCGCGAGGTGCAGAGCTCTCTTCCGCCAGGGTCGGAGCTCTCTCCCCAGTGGTGCGGACGCCTCTCGCGAGGGGGGCGAGGGTGGCGCCGACCGCGTGGAGCAGGGGCGCGGCCTTCGTGAAGCACTCCTGGAGCTCGGCCTCAGGGACGGAGTCGGCCACGATGCCGCCACCGACGCCGAGCCAGGCGGCCCAGGCGCCGGGGGCTGTCTCCTGGAACTCGAACGTGCGGATCACGACGTTCATCTCGAGCCCGGCGTGCGGGCTGAGGTGCCCGATCGCACCGGTGTAGGCCTCGCGGGCCGTGGCCTCGAGCTCGCCGATGACCTGGAGGGCCCGCACCTTCGGGGCGCCCGTGACCGAGCCTGGCGGGAACGTGGCGCGCAGCAGGTCGGCGTCGGTGGCGCCCGGCCGCAGGTGCCCGACGACGTCGGAGACGAGGTGCCACACGCTGTGTCGCTCGGCGCGCGCGATGGTGGGCACCCGGACCGACCCGGGCTCGCAGACGCGCCCCAGGTCGTTGCGCATGAGGTCGACGATCATGACGTTCTCGGCGCGGTCCTTCGCGGAGGCGACGAGCTCGTCGGGGTCGGAGTCGAGCGGCGCGGTGCCCTTGATGGGCGAGGTCAGGACCTCGTGACCGGTGCGCCGCAGGAAGAGCTCGGGCGACAGGCTCGTGACCGCGCCCCCCGGCCAGCCGACGTAGGCGGCGTACGCGGGGGCGAGCGCCTCGACGCCGGCGCAGAAGACGTCGAGCGGGTCGCCCGTGAGCTCGGCCTCGAGGCGCTGGCACAGATTGGCCTGGAAGACGTCGCCCGCGCCCACGTGCTCGAGGACTCGAGTGACGGCGGCGACGTGGGCCTCGCCGTCGGGCACCGGGGTGAACGGGGTGAAGGCGTGCGGCTCCGGCCTGGCGTGGGCGTCGAGGTCGGGGGTGACCGTGGCCAGCCACGCGGCGAGGGTCTCGGGGCCGTCGAGCGAC